>JAQUBU010000017.1 GCA_028686565.1 Syntrophomonadaceae bacterium | reverse complement strand
TGCTTCTTTTAGCATTAAGTGAAGGCTAATTTGTCTAAAGCCTGTTTTCTGGCTGATACCCTGAAACATTAAACAATTTTTATAAAAGTAAAGGGGAGAAGATGATGGGTAAAGCTCTTCAACTGCTTCCAACCGCTGCAAGTGATAAAGCCTTGTTGTCAAGGTTGGAGGAAGAGGCGGGTACCAGTGCAACTTTATGTTACCAATGCGGCAAGTGTTCTGCAGGATGTCCGGTGGCATTTGCTATGGATAGTACCCCGCGGCAGGTAATCAGGTTGTTGCAATTAGGATTGTTGTCAGAGGCTCTCGAAGCCCAGAGCATATGGATATGTGCCAGTTGCGAGACTTGTTCGGCTCGCTGTCCGCGAGGTGTTGACATAGCTTCGCTTATGGATGCCTTACGCCGTGAAGCCTTGCAGCAAGGGAAGATAAATGATAAAAAGGTAGCGGTTTTTAATAAAGCTTTTCTAAGCGGAGTGAAGAGTTTTGGCCGCACTTATGAAGCTGGTTTATTAATGCAGCATAACCTCTTGACCGGGCAGTTTTTTAAAGATGCGGAATTGGGCTTGCCTATGATGAAAAGGGGTAAATTAAGCATTTTACCGGAAAAAATCAAAGGCCGGGACGAGATGAAAAAAATATTTGAGCGGGCTCAAGAACTGGGGGGTGTATAGAATGAAAATGGCCTACTATCCCGGTTGCTCATTGGATGGCAGTGCTCTGGAATATGGACTTTCCGCCAAGCGTACCGCTGAAATAATGGGTGTGGAACTGGTGGAACTAGAGGATTGGAACTGTTGCGGGGCTACTTCAGGACATAATACCAACAAGATTTTATCTTTGGCCCTGCCGGCCCGGAACCTGGCTATAGCTGAAAAAACCGGTCTTGATGTACTGGCACCCTGTGCAGCCTGTTATAGCCGCTTTCGCAACACCGAGCATGTGGTGCGTCATGACTCCAAAATGAGGGACAAGATTGAAAGTGTAATTGAGATGGAGTATAAAGCCAGTAATGAAACCCTTTCCATATTGGAATTGCTGGTTAACAAGCTGGGCACAGAGAAGATTGCGGACAAGGTATCAAACCCCTTAAAGGGGATGAAAGCAGCCTGTTATTATGGCTGTCTTTTGGTCAGGCCGAAAGGTCATACCGGTTTTGATGATGATGAAGACCCCCAGACCATGGATAAAGTAGTTAGGGCTCTGGGTGCCGAAACTGTTAACTGGTCGCATAAAACCGAATGCTGTGGTGCGGCTCTGGCTACTTCCCGGCCGGATATCGGGAAGAAGATGATTTATGAAGTAATTAAAAATGCCAGGGCTGCAGGTGCTGAGTGTATGGTAACAGCCTGTCCCTTGTGCATGATGAATTTGGATATGCGCCAGGCAGCGGTAGCCAAGGAATATAAAATTGATCTGCCAATGCCGGTTTATTATGTTACTGAACTTCTGGCCATTGCCTGTGGTGATGCTCCCAATAAGGTAGGAGCGGATCGTCATTTTGTGGATGCAGAAAGCTATCTGGCTTCCCTGCCTGCCAAAGCAGCTGCCATAGAAGCAGAAGAAGCGGCCAAGGCTGCAGCTAAAGCCCAGAAGGGGGTTAAGGCTAAGAAGACAACCGGAGTTGAAGGTGCAGCAGCAGTGGCTGGTGCTGATAATGCAGCCGGAGCTGATGTTAAAGACAAAGCTGCAGCACCGGTGGCTGGTACTGATGGGGATATGGAAAAGAAAGTAAACGCGATGATCAAAGGCTTGCAGAAAAATCCGGAAAAAATGGCCTTAAAAATAATTGCTGACGAAGAACGAGCCGCTATACTGGCTGAAATTATTAAGAATGACGAAAAGAAAGTTGCCAAGCTCGCTGAACTCATGATTACGGACAAGGACAAGGCCGGTAAAGCGGCTGAAGCCTATGTAACAGGAGAGATAAAGAAGCGGGAGAAATAAAGAGAAGGAGGGGAAGGGAGAATGAAAAAAAGGGTAGGTGTCTTTGTTTGCGATTGCGGTACCAATATTGCTTCAGTCGTGGACACGGAAAAAGTAGCCGCAGCCGCCGGGAAACTTCCTGGGGTGGTGTTTGCAACTACCTATAAATACATGTGTTCCGATCCGGGGCAGGAACTGGTTAGAAACGCCATCCAGGAACAAAAGCTGGAACAGGTTGTAATAGCCTCGTGTTCACCGCGGATGCATGAGAATACCTTCCGTAAAGCAGTGACCGCCGGAGGAATCAACGGTTATATGTTTGAGATGGTAAACATCCGGGAGCAGGATTCCTGGGTGCATCATGACCGGGAACAGGCCACCAAAAAGGCTGCTGATCTGGTACGAATGGCGGTAAATAAGGTGCTGCACAATAAACCGCTGCAAATAACGACTATACCGATAACCAAAAAAGCGCTGGTAATCGGGGGCGGAATTGCGGGAATGCAGGCTGCCCTGGATATTGCCGAGGCAGGACACCAGGTTATCCTGGTAGAAAGAGAGGCATCCATCGGCGGGAAGATGACCCAATTGGACAAAACCTTCCCTACCATGGACTGTGCCGCCTGAATAGGCACCCCCAAGATGGTTGCTGCGGCGCAGCATCCTAACATTGAATTAGTCACTTATGCAGAAGTAACTGCAGTTAATGGTTATATAGGCAACTTTACCGTTACCATTAAGAAAAAGGCCAAATATGTTGACTGGGACCTCTGTACAGGCTGCGGAACCTGTATAGATAAATGCCCCAGTAAGAAGAATAAGGATGAATTTGATCTGGGAATGGGATTAAGACCTGCTATTCATAAATTATTCCCGCAGGCGGTTCCCGGCAAGCCTTATATAGATGCGGCCAGCTGTACCAAACTTACTACCGGCAAGTGTGGGGTTTGTGAAAAGATATGTCCCACCAAGGCCATTAAGTTTGATGAGCAGGATGAATATGTAAAAGCAGAAGTAGGAGCCATAGTTATGGCTACCGGCTATGATCTCTTCAAGTGGGAAGATGCCTATGGGGAATATGGATATGGCAAATATCCGGATGTAATCAGCGGTCTGGAATTTGAACGCCTTTCTTCGGCAGGCGGGCCTACCGGAGGGCAGATTAAAAGGCCTTCTGATGGCAAGGAGCCCAAGAGCGTTGCTTTTATCAAGTGTGTGGGCTCCCGTGATGATACCAAAGGGAAAAGCTACTGTTCGCGGGCGTGCTGTATGTATACAGCCAAACATGCCTACCAGGTCAAGACCAAGATCGAGGACAGTGAAGCATATGTATTTTATATGGATGTACGTACTGCCGGTAAAAACTATGAAGAGTTTTACCAGCGGGCACTTAATGCCGGGGCTACCTATATTCGCGGCCGGGTAAGCAAGATTTACCCGAACGGTGACCGTTTGGTTCTGAAGTCTGAAGATACCCTGCTGGGTCGGCCTATTGAGGTAGAAGTTGACCTGGTGGTTCTGGCCACAGCCATGCTTCCTTCTGCCGGTTCAGGGGAACTGGCAAAAATAATTGGCTTTTCCACGGACAAGGACGGATTCTATCAGGAAGCCCATCCTAAACTGCAGCCGGTTGAGACTTTTTCTGCCGGGGTTTACCTGGCCGGAGCTTGCCAGGGACCCAAGGATATTCCCGATACGGTTGCTCAGGCAAGTGCAGCAGCGGTAAAGGTTTGCGGTTTATTGTCAAAGACTGAACTGGCTACCGAGCCAATGACTTCCGAGGTAGATAGCAACAAGTGTTCTGGCTGTGGGTTCTGTGTTCCGATCTGTCCCTATGGGGCTATTTCTTTACAGGAAATTCAACAGAGAGGAAATCACGGGCGCCCGCCATTTATACGTAAAGTGGCTGAAGTTAACAGCAGCCTGTGCCAGGGCTGTGGAGCCTGTGTGCCGGCCTGCCGGACGGCAGCTCTTAATTTGAAGGGCTTCAGTGATGACCAACTAGCAGCGGAGGTGGATGCACTTTGTCTATAGAGAAACGCGGTGAATGGAACCCTAAAATAATTGTATTTGCCTGCAACTGGTGCAGTTATGCAGCAGCCGATCTGGCCGGGTTAAACCATTTGGAATATCCGGCTGATGTAAGAATCATACGCACCCCTTGTTCGGGACGTTTTGATCCGATGTTTGTATTAAGGGCTTTTAACCGGGGGGCCGATGGTATCCTGCTGTCCGGGTGACACCCGGGCGACTGCCACTATGGTAGTGGCAATTACTATAACCGCCGCCGGCACACGGTAATGAAGAGCCTGATGGAGTATATGGGAATTGAACCTGAGCGCTATCAGACATCCTGGATTTCTGGAGCGGAGGGCATCAAGTTCAGCCAGACCATGAGCAAGCTGGTTGCAGATGTGAACGCCCTGGGACCTAATAGAAAGCTGAGGGATGCGCGATGAAAGATATTAGCAACAAAATCCGGGAGATAGCCCAGACCCTGTTCAAGGAAAAGAAAATAGATGTTTTCCTGGGCTGGGAAAAGGGTGCACTGGATTTTCAAACCGTACCTTTTATAGCTCGCAGTGAAGCAGATGCCCGGAAGCTGGTCTTTGATGAATATTCGATTCACAATCTGGCTACCCTGCTGCTCAAGTTCAGGGATGGCAGCGAGAAGATTGGTATTGCAGCTAAAGGCTGTGATTCGCGGAGTATTGTACGTTTGCTGGAAGACAAACAGTTTGCCCGTGAACGGCTCCATATTATTGGTGTGGGTTGCCCGGGAATGAAAGACCCGCTGCAGGCTATAGGTATGTATTCAGGCTTGAAAAAGCAGCAAGGAGACGGGAATGCTCTGGCAGCCAAGTGTTATGAATGTGTACAGCCCAACCCGGTAATCTATGATGACTTGGTGGGTTCACAGCAGCCTTCACGGTTAACCGGTGAACGCTTTGCCCGGGTTAATGCCATGGAGCAAATGAATGCCGATGAACGCTATCGCTTTTTTGAAGATACTTTATCAAAGTGTATACGTTGCTATGCGTGCCGTCAGGTTTGTCCGGCCTGTAACTGCAGGACCTGTATTTTTGATGAAATGAAGCCCCAGTGGGTAGGCCGGGAGAATAGCCCTGAAGACAATATGATGTATCACCTGGTTAAAGCTTCGCATATGGCGGGACGCTGTGTGGAATGCGGCGAGTGTGAGAGAGTCTGTCCGGTCAACATTCCCTTGATGCTCTTAAACCAGAAGCTGATCAAAGATGTAAATACCTTTTTTGGCCCCTATGAAGCGGGCATGAACTATGTCGAAGGTGCTAAACCGCCACTCAGTTCATATTCGGAAAAAGATCCGGATGACTTTATATAAGGAGGGGTGAGAAAAGTGAAAGTTTTAAGCAAAAGCAAGCTGGAAACAGCTTTGAACAAATTAAACCAGAGTGCTGAAGTTTTTTTGCCGATGCAAAAAGATAAAGAAAGCGGCTTCTATAGCTGGAAGCTTTTTAATCAAGGCCAGGACGAATTGATGCTCAATGCTTTGAACGTCTACTTGCCCCCCAAAAATGTGGTATTGCCGCAGACCGAGCGCATGTACAGCATCAAACAGGAGGGCCAGGAAATAAAAATTGATAAAACCTTTGAAGACTCTTCTCCAAGAGTCATTTTCGGAGCCCGGCCCTGTGACCTTAAGGCCATTCTATGTATGGATGATGTGTTCCTGACCAGAGGTTATGAAGACAGCTTCTATAAATGCCGCCGGGAGGCCATAACCATTGTAGCCAATGCCTGTTTCCAGCCGGGACCG
This sequence comes from Syntrophomonadaceae bacterium, assembly GCA_028686565.1. Lineage (GTDB taxonomy): Bacteria > Bacillota > Syntrophomonadia > Syntrophomonadales > Syntrophomonadaceae > JAQUBU01. The sequence goes on along the minus strand of JAQUBU010000017.1, from coordinate 13,355 downwards.
GCTTGTTTCTGTGCGGCCATGGAGATTAATCCGCTGGAACCGGCGGGAGCCGATGTAATAATCTGCGATGCCGGAGAGGCTTACAGCTGGGAAGCTAAAACCCCGAAAGGAGAAGCTCTTACAGCCCAAATAACTGAATATCTGGAAGAAAAAAGCCTGTCCTTGCCTGCGGCAAAGCCTTTCGTTCAGGATGTAAAGTATGAAGGGGTGGCTGAGAAACTGAAGGGCATGTTTAACAACCATATATGGGAGCGTCTGGGTGAATCCTGTCACAACTGCGGAATATGTACCTATGTATGCCCCAGTTGCTATTGTTTTGATATCCAGGTCAAAATGTGGGGAGATGAAGGCTATCGTTTCCGCTGCTGGGACTCCTGCATGTATGAGGAGTACAGCCGGGAGGCGGGTGGCGGCAATCCCCGCGGCAGTGGTATAGAGAGATTTCGAAACCGTTTTTTGCACAAACTCGAATTTTTTAAAGAAAGATATGGAACCCCACTCTGTACTGGTTGTGGAAGATGTATTGTAGCCTGCCCTGCTGGAATTAACATCGTTAAGATAATCGATGAAATAAAGGAGGCCGAGCTCGATGCATAAATGCGAATGTGAACAACCATTGGTACCAGTGATTGTGGAGGTTATGGATATAAAGGATGAAACTCCCGATATCAAGAGCTTTTTTGTGAAAAATCCGGGAGGTAACGGTTTGCCTTTTAATGTAGCACCCGGCCAGTGTGCTATGGTATCATACCTGCCGGTTGGCGAGAGTATGATCTCCTGTACCTGGCAGGAAGAACAGGAATACCTGCAGTTTGCCATAAAACGAGTAGGTTTGATGACTGATGAACTTCATCAAATTGAGGTAGGCCAAAAAATCGGACTCAGGGGTCCATATGGCAATGGTTTTCCGGTAGAAGCGTGTAAAGGCAAAGATATGCTGTTTATTGCAGGAGGTATTGGTCTGGCCCCCTTGCGTTCCTTTATTAAGTATTGCTTCAAACATCGTGAGGATTACGGCAAAATTAAGATTATATATGGCAGCCGTTCTTATGCGGATCTCTGTTTTAAAGATGAACTTTTTGAACTTTGGCCTCAGCAAAAAGACACTGAGGTATTTGTTACAATTGATAATGCTGAAGAAGCCTGGAAGGGTCATGTGGGTTTTGTGCCTTCCTATCTGGAAGAGTTGAACCCCAGTTCAGCCGGAACTATTGCTGTGACCTGCGGCCCGCCGATCATGATTAATTTCGTTTTGAAAGCTCTGGAGAAGATGGGCTATAATGATGAACAGGTCATAACGACTCTGGAGATGCGGATGAAGTGCGGGATAGGCAAATGCGGGCGCTGTAATATAGGCAGTGAGTATATATGTCTGGACGGTCCGGTATTTTACCTGGCCCAATTAAGGGATTTACCCCAGGAATATTAGAATTAGCAATTATGCGAAATCAGGAAGAGCCTTTGGCAATTATGCCAAAGGCTCTTCTTTGGCTTTACATCACTATTCTTCTGCTCAATATATGTTAACAAATCTGTATTTTGGTTTTATCGCCAAAGATATGGATTAGTTGTGAACTATTCCAATAATTATAATGCCTAGAAAACGTATTTATTAGAGCTAACCCGGGTTGGTATGAAAATTGCAATATAAATTGATATCAGGTAATTATCATATCAAACTGCGATGAAGGAGGGGGGCCTGAGTAAGACAGTTGCAATACTAAGAAATAAGAGATAGGAGGGGGTACTTTTGGAAATAAAGAAAATAGGAGTACTTGGAGCTGGCACCATGGGAGCAGGGATAGCACAAGTTTGTGCAGAGGCGGGTTTCGCGGTTGTGCTGGTAGATGTCGATGCACCAGTTATCGAAAAGGCCATCAAAGGGGTTCAGAAAGCCTGGCAGAAAGCTCTCGAAAAAGGCAAGCTTGGTGAAGAGGATAAGCAAAAAAGGACCTCTTTGCTGGAAACTGGGGTTAGTATTAACGAATTTAAAGACTGTGATCTGGTAATAGAGGCGATTGTAGAAAAAATAGATATAAAGAAAAAAGTATTCCAGCAATTGGATGATATATGCCCGCCGCATGCCATTCTGGCTTCCAACACCTCAGCTTTAAGCATTACTGAAATAGCAGCGGCTACCAAGCGTCCGGATAAAGTTGCAGGCATGCATTTCTTTAATCCGGTGCCGGTAATGAAATTGGTTGAGGTAATTCCTGGTGCCGAGACTAGCCAGGAGAATGTATCTTTAATAATGGAGCTTTGTGTCAAGTTAGGCAAGGAACCGGTTCTTGCCAAAGAGTTTCCCGGATTTATAGTAAACCGCATTTTGGTTCCCTACATTAATGAAGCAGCTATGGCTTTTCAGGACGGGGTAGCATCAGCAGCCGAAATAGACAAGGCTATGAAACTGGGAGCAAATATGCCGATGGGACCGCTGGCCTTGTGTGACCTGGTTGGAATAGATGTTTTGCTTATGGTATGTGAATATTTTTATCAGGAGTTCGGGGATTCCAAATACCGTCCTTCTCTGGCTTTGAAACAAAAAGTCAGAGCTGGACATTTGGGCGTAAAGACGGGCAAAGGATTTTATGATTATAAATAGCTGCAGCAATAGAGGGGAGAAAAACTATGGAACTCAACACATTGCTATTTGAGAAAGAAGCTGGGATAGGGATAATTACTCTGAACCGTCCAGCCAGCATGAATGGCATTAATGATGAGATGATGATGGAACTGTCAGCTTTAATGGATGAAATAGCTGTAGACGAAGAAATAAGAGCATTGATATTAACCGGCGGGCAGAAGGTTTTTGCAGCAGGTGGAGATATTGGATATATAGCTAAACTGAATACTTTGGAAGCGGAAGCTTTTGTGGCTTTGGTCCATAAAGCTATTAACAAGATTGCTTATTTAGAAAAACCAGTGGTCGCTGCTATTTCTGGTTTGGCTCTGGGGGGTGGTTGTGAGCTGGCGCTTTGCTGCGATATTCGTATTGCTGCAGAGGGCAGCAAATTTGGTTTGCCCGAGATTAACCTGGGAATCATGCCGGGAGCTGGTGCCGGGCAGAGACTTCCCCGTATTGTGGGGATGGGTTGGGCCAAACATCTAATACTTACCGGGAGCGTAATTGATGCTGAAGCTGCACTGCGTATCGGATTGGTAACCAAAGTGGTTCCAGCCGGGGATCTTATGGAAGAAGCCAGGAAAATTGCGGGCAGTTTTGTTCCTAAATCACCGGTAGCATTGCGGACCGCTAAAAACTGTCTTAATTATGGGGAAAATGTTGATCTTCCTTCAGGTCTGGTTTTTGAGCAGAAAATGTGGTCATTCTTATTCTCGACTGAAGACCAGAAGGAAGGAATGAATGCGTTTATAGAAAAACGCAAACCGGAGTTCAAAGGAAAATAAAGTGACAAGGGGCATGACAAGGGGACGGTTCTTCTGTCACCATATAAATGCCAGTCAGATTCATAAAGGTGACAGAAGAACCGTCCCCTTGTCATGCCCCTTGTCACCCGGAAAAGGAGGAGAATAGGTAATGAGTAATAATGAGGTTGTAATGGTGAGTGCATGTCGTACGGCTATAGGAAAATTTTTAGGCAGTCTTCAAAACGTTTCTGCTCGGGAACTGGCTTTAACAGTAGGACGCGAGGCTATCAGCAGAGCAGGGATATCAGCAGACATAATCGATGAATTGTGCATGGGTCAGGTTTTTCCTCATGGAGGAGGCTCCTTGCCCTCCCGGCAGGTTTCAATCCGCCTGGGACTTCCGGTTCGCAGCGGAGCGGTAAATGTAAATCAAAACTGTACCTCGGCCATGCGTGCCTTGGAAATTGCCTGTCATAACATAATGCTGGGCAAAACCGAAATTGCTCTGGTAATAGGTGTGGAGAGCATGACCAACTGCCCCTACCTGGTTCCTAAAGGAAGATCCGGCTACCGCTTGGGACCGGGCACCTTGGAAGATGTAATGCTTTATGATGGCTTGATAGATGAGCAGGTTCCAGGGCATATGGGTCTTACGGCCGAAAATGTGGCTGAAAAATATGGAATAAGCCGTGAAAAATGCGATGAACTAGCACTGCTCAGTCATCAAAGGGCTACCCGGGCAGTTCGGGATGGTACGTTTAAAAGGGAAATAGTGCCGGTGGAACTAAAAAGCAAAAAGGGAAGCAAGTTTTATGATACTGATGAACATATGATACCTGATGCCAGTGTGGAAACAATGGCTAAACTGCCAACGGCTTTTAAAAAGGGCGGAGTAGTAACTGCCGCTAATGCATCCGGGATTAATGATGGTGCTGCTGCTGCCATTGTGATGTCCAAAGCTAAAGCACTGGAATTAGGGTTAAAGCCATTGATGAAGCTGATAAATATCTGTGGTGAAGGCGTCGACCCCAAATTGATGGGTTTAGGTCCTGCAGTAGCAATTCCCAAGTGTTTAAAGCAAGCTGGTTTAAAATTCGATGATGTTGATTATTGGGAAATTAATGAGGCTTTTGCGGCTCAATTTCTGGGAGTGGGACAGATGCTCAAGGAAGACTATAATATTGAACTCGATATGAACAAGTGCAACCTAAACGGCTCAGGGATTGCCCTGGGACATCCGGTTGGAGCTACCGGCTTGCGCATTATAGTATCAATGTATTACGAACTGGAAAGACAGGGTAAAACTGTGGGCGGTGCTTCCCTTTGTGTAGGTGGCGGACCGGCCATGGCATCATTATGGACCAGGGATATATAGGAAGACTGGTTAGTGTGTCAAAAGGACCGTCCCCTTGACACTTGTCATTAAAAATAAAGGAGGAGTAATCATGGATTTTAGATTGAGTGAAGAGCAGGAAATGATTCGTAAAATGGCACGGGATTTTGCGGATAATGAAATAATACCCTATTGTCTGGAATGGGATGAAAAACATATATTTCCCTGGGATGCTGTCAACAAGCTTCAGGAAGTGGGATTGATGACATGCGGTATACCGGCTGAATATGGCGGACCTGGTATTGACCATCTGGGGCAAGCTATTATAGCTGAGGAAATATGCCGGGGTGATGCCGGATTGGGAACCACTCTGGCGGCCAGTACTCTATTGGGACCAGACCCTGTTTATATTGCCGCTAGCGACGAGCAGAAGAAATGGTTTTACGGGGGCATGATGGAAGGAAAGCTGACAGCCTTTTGCCTTACCGAACCGGGTGCCGGTTCAGATGCAGGCGGGTTGGCTACCAGATGTGTTCGGGATGGTGATGATTATATTTTGAATGGCACCAAGCAGTTTATCAGTAATGGAGGAGTAGCAAATCTCTACACCGTATTTGCGACTTTGGACAAAAAAATGGGCTATAAAGGAATGTGTGCTTTTATGGTTGATCGGGATACGCCTGGTATCAGCACCGGTCAACCGGAAAATAAATTGGGAATCAGGAGTTCCAATACCACGCAGGTAATTTTTGAAGATGTCAGGGTGCCGGCTAAGAACCTCCTGGGTAAAGAAGGAGATGGATTTACCATTGCCATGAAGACTCTGGATATTTCACGGGCAGTTGTGGGAGCTATGGCAACCGGGGTAGCGCAGGGGGCTTTTGAGTGTGCTGTCCAATATGCGAAAGAACGTCAGCAGTTTGGTAAGCCCATCGCTACTTTCCAGGGTATACAGTTTATTCTTGCTGATATGGCTGTAATGTGTGAGACTGCCCGGTTACTCTACCAAAAGGCGGCCAGCAATCAAGACCAGGGGCTCCCTTATACCAAGATGGCTTCGCTGGCTAAATACTGGGGCGGAGAAGCGGCCATGAAGGTAAGTACCGATGCAGTTCAGGTTTACGGTGGATATGGATATACCAAAGACTACCCGGTAGAGAAATATTTCCGTGATGCCAAGATATTCCAAATATTTGAAGGTACAGCCCAAATACAAAAAGTCGTTATTGCCGGGGACGTATTGAAGGGATAGAATCAAGGCTTTTTCTAATATTTGTACTAGTAAAATTAGCATAATAGTAGCCCCCTTAATATATTTTTCATGCCACGGGAGTATGCACCATAAAAGACCTGACGCCTCTCAGGATACTCCCCTGGTATACTTTTCTAAATGCTGATGGTGGAAATAGAGATAAATGATAGGATATTAATATGTAACGAGAAATATTAAATATGAGGAGGAGTTATTTATGTTTCAGAGCGAATACAAAACAAAATTAAGGACCCCCGAAGAGGCGGTAAAAGTAGTAAAATCCGGGGACTGGGTGGATTACATGTATTTCAATGGATATCCCAAAGCTTTGGATAAAGCACTGGCCAAAAGGAAAGATGAATTGTTTGGAGTTCATGTCCGCAGCGGGATATCCCTCCCCCCTTTTCCTGAAGTACCAGTAAGTGACCCCACGATGGAACATTTCCAATGGGACAGCTGGCATTATAGTGCATGGGATGCCAAACTCGCCGACCAGGGTATTTGCAGTTATTCACCTTTGTTATACCATGAAGTTCCCGGTTATTATCGCAACCGGGAGGTGGAAGTGGATGTAGCCATGATGAGGGTATGTCCGATGGATAAGTTCGGCTATTTTAATTTCGGTATAAATGCGTCACATTGTGAAGCGGTTATCGAAAATGCCCAAATAGCTATTGTGGAAGAAAATGAGAACATGCCTTTTGTTTATGGAGGCAATGGTCACCAGATACACATCTCCGAGATTGATTATATAGTAAGGGGCGAAAACGAACTTATGGCTAATGCCCCCATCCTAAAAGCAACAGAAGCGGAAATGAAAATTGCCGAGCATATACTGGAAGATATTCATGACGGCTCCTGTATTCAATTGGGGATTGGGGGATTACCGAATTACCTGGGGAAACAGGTTGCTGCTGCTGGTTTGAAAGATCTGTCTGTACACACCGAAATGATGGCTGATGCTTATGTGGAGATGTGGAAAAATGGTTGTATTACTGGTGCCAGGAAAGAAATTGACCGCAAGAGGATAGTCTGTGCTTTTGCTTTGGGTTCTCCTGAACTCTACGAATTTATGGATCGAAATCCTATGATAGCTTGCTATTCAGTTGATTACACCAATAATCCCAATGTTATTGCCCAAATTTCCAATATGATTTCCATAAATGGCTGTTTGGAAGCTGATTTCTATGGTCAGGTTGCTTCGGAAATGCAGGGGGCACGACAAATAACCGGAACCGGCGGTCAGTGGGACTTTGTATTAGGTTCTTACCATTCCAAAGGAGGCAAGAGTTTCCTGTGTATGGCATCAACATTCCAGGATAAAAACGGCAATTTACAGTCCAAAATTAAACCATTTTTAACTACTGGTGCAGCTTGTACCGTATCACGGCAGATGACTCACTACATTGTTACCGAGTATGGTAAGGCATTGATGAAATGTCAGTCAATCTGGAAGAGAACTGAAAACCTTATTGAGATTGCTCATCCCAACTTCCGTGATGAGCTTATTAAAGAAGCGGAAAAATTAGGTTTCTGGAAGCGGAGCAACAAAATTCAACCCTAGAATAAGTTGCCGGGCATACCCATAAAGTAACAGAACCCGATCTGTTTTGAGCCTCAGGAGGTGTAGTAATAAGATATGAACTATATTCATGAATACAAAAAAAAGCTGGTATCTGCTGATGAGGCAGTCAAAGTAATAAAGTCTGGGGATTGGATAGATTATGGACCCTTATGTGCACTGGTAATAGCTCTGGACAAAGCTCTGGCCAAAAGAAAAAATGAGTTGCAGGATGTAAAGATATGGAGTTTGTTAACTATTTACTCTCCGGAAGTATGGGAAGCAGACCCTGAAGGGGAGTCCTTTATCTGGCATAGCTGGCATTTGTCAGCCCGGGATCGCAAGATCGCAGATTCCGGAAGGGCGGTATATTATTCTTCGATAAGATACTCAGAACTTCCCCGCTATGTAAGGGAACATATTGAGCCTATTGATGTCGCCATGCTGCAGGTCGGACCTATGGATAAACACGGCTACTTCAATTTTGGTCCTCAATGCTCACATACCCAGGCGGTATGTGAGCGTGCCAAAGTTGTGATTGTTGAGGTGAATGCGAATCAACCGCGCTGTTTGGGAGGGTATGAGGAAGCTATTCATATATCCGAACTGGATTACATAGTAGAAGGCGATAACCCGCCGATGCCGCAGTTGCCAGTTGCTACGTCTACTGAGGTAGATAAGAAAGCAGCAAGTTTTATTATTGAAGAAATGAGAGATAATTGTTGCATTCAACTGGGCATTGGCGGTATGCCCAATGCCGTCGGAAAGATGATTGCTGAATCTGACCTCAAAAATCTGGGCTGTCACACTGAGATGCTGGTGGATGCCTATATTGATATGTATGACGCTGGGGTACTGACGAATCTCAAGAAAAACATTGACCCCGGTAAAATGGTATATGCTTTTGCCTTGGGAACCCAAAAACTTTATGATTTTATTGATGATAATCACCGTTGTGCAATTTACCCGGTGAATTATACCAATAAGCCGGGGATTGCGGCACTCAATGACAATCTAATGACTATAAACAATGCCATTGAGGTTGATCTTTATGGTCAGGTATGCTCTGAATCGAGCGGTACCAGGATAATAAGCGGTACCGGTGGTCAACTGGATTTTGTTTTAGCTGGCTATGAGTCCCGGGGCGGAAAGTCATTTATATGTTTACCTTCTTGTTATATGGGCAAGGATGGCAAGATAAATTCCAGAATAGTTCCTACCTTGACTCCAGGGGCGATTATTACTGATCCTCGCTCGGTTGCTGATTATATTGTCAGCGAGTATGGCAAATTTGAAATGAAGGGAATGTCAGTCTGGCAACGGGCTGAAGGCTTGATAAGCCTCGCACACCCGGATCTTCGCGATGAACTGGTAAAAGCAGCGGAAATTCAAGGTATATGGCGACGCACGCATAAGATATTTTAGAAAATATGAAACTGAAAAATCGGCGGAATCGGAGATTGTATTGAGCAGTCTCCGATTTTCACTGTGCTTAGAAAAGCTACCCCGCTGGAAGTACATTTGCTATACTGAAAAAAGCAGTATTTGAATTGGATTGGCCTTTAATACCTTTAAATCTTACTTGGATAAAAAAAGCTGACTTGCACAGCTTAATGTTTAAAAGGATTTGGCTTTAGGGGCAGATAGGGGGAGCGTAACTTGCAAATAGGGAATGTTCTGGAGGATTTGTTTACTCAAAATCAATTTATGGCTGCCATGATTGTTAATAATGAGGGGATTATTCTTTCCATGAGCGATACCTATATGCGCTTGCTTAATTTACCCAAAGAAAAGATAATTGGCAGACCGGTAAAGGAAGTTACTCCTAACACTCGTGTTTTTACCGTACTGACAACTGGGAAAGCCATGGTCGGATACAATTGGAAAGTAAATGATCGCAATATGATTGCCTCAACTATACCTATATTTAAAGAGGGGAAAGTAGTAGGTGCCTTTGCCTATAGCGTGTTCCCCGATATTTGGGATGCCAAGAACCTGGTGGAAAACCTGCTTTCAGAGCTTAATATGTATAGAGATGAGGTTGACAGTTTATACACTGCCAAACATAATTTCGAAGATATCGTTGGTGATGAAAAAAGATTCAAGAAAATTAAAGCTTTTGCGCAGCAGATAGCTAATCACCCTTATACCACGGTGTTAATTACTGGGGAAAGCGGCACCGGTAAAGAGTTAATTGCTCATGCCATTCACAATAACAGCTGTCGTGCTAAATTCCATTTCTTGCGTATTAATTGTGCTGCTATTCCAGAAAATTTACTGGAAGCTGAACTGTTTGGATATGAGGAAGGTGCATTCACCGGAGCCAAAAAAGGTGGTAAACCAGGAAAATTCGAATTAGCCAATGGGGGCACAATATTTCTTGATGAGATTGGAGAAATGTCACTCTCGATGCAAAGCAAGTTGCTGGTTGTACTGCAGGAACAGGTAATAGAGAGACTGGGAGGCAACCATCCGGTCAGGGTGAATGTAAGAGTTATAGCAGCAACCAATCGTAACCTGGAGCTAATGATTGAAGAGAAGAAATTTCGCGAAGATCTATTCTACCGATTGAATGTTGTCCATCTTGAGATGCCTTCCTTACGAAAACGCAAGGAAGATATACCGATTTTAACCAGGCACCTTATAGAAAAACTTAATTTGCGTTTATGTACTATGGTGGCTGGTATATCTGCTGAAGCACTTGACTTACTCGGGCAGTACCCGTGGCCAGGCAATATACGGGAATTGGAGAATGCTCTGGAGAGAGCAATAATATTGGCAGATATGGAGAATACAGCTATATTAAATACGAGACATTTTGCTTTTTTGAATAATAGGTATGATTTTCAATTGGCATCGCCTTCCCAGAGCCTTAAATCAGCCACACAGGAATTCGAAAAAGAAGTCATAATAAAAACCTTGAACGATACTGATTTCAATATTATAAAAACTGCAGAGTATTTGGAGATAGATTTATCCTCGCTCTACCGGAAGATTAGAAAATATAATATTAAAGTTAAAGAATGATTTTTTATTCAAAACGTATGGATATACAAAAAAGAGCAGCCTTAAGTTGCTCTTTTTAAATAAACTTCACTATTGAAAGCCCGAAACATCTAATTTGAAATGTATCTTAAAGAAATCAAAGTGTTTTTAGTAAATACGATTGGTCTTTCGCCAGATATTCATTTTTTGAGCTTCTTTTATCAGTTCATCTCTAAAGCGGGGATGAGCAATGTTTATCAAAGTTTCTGCTCTTTCCCAAGTGCTTTTTCCCTTGAGGTTGCCAACGCCATATTCAGTTACAAGCATATGGGTAGTTGTGCGGGGATCGGTAACAATTGCCCCGGGCGTTAGTATAGCTTTAATATTCGAAACAGTCTCTCCATCTTTATTTTCGAAAGTAGATGGTATGCATAAAAAACTTTGCCCGCCCTTTGATTTAAAGGCACCCTCCACAAAATCCAATTGGCCCCCGGTTCCACTGATCTGTCTCGGACCTATACTTTCTGAACAGACCTGTCCGAAGAGATCTACTTCCAGGCAGGCGTTAATTGATACTACATTATCATTTCTGGAAATAATCTCTGAACTATTGACATAATCAACTGAATAGGAAGCGAGTCCGGGATTATCGTCCATAAAATCATACATTCTGCGAGTGCCGAAGGCAAAATTAAAAACCTGCTTATATTTGTCAATGTTTTTACAGGCACCTGTTATCTTGTCAGCCAATGTCATGTCTACAAATGCATCAACATACATTTCGCTATGCACTCCTAGATCCTTGAGGTCTGAGTGCGCGACCAGAGATCCGACTGCCGAAGGAATACCCCCGATACCAAGCTGCAGGCATGAACCATTTCTCATTCTATTTATGATATGTTCGGCAATTATGTTTTCAACAGGGCTGGGCTGAACAGGTGCCAGCTCAGGAAGTGGAGGGTTACTGGATTCTACTACATAATCAATCTGGGAAATATGAATACATTCCTGGTTGCCACCTAAGACCCTAGGCATGTTGGTGTTTACTTCCAGCATAACATAACGAGCATTTTCGATAGAAGCCCAGGAAGCACTGGAAGCAGCACCAAAGCTGAAATAGCCATGTTTATCCATGGGGGATACCGTGACCATAAATATATCTGTATGTATATTGCGAGTCATGGCCACCTGTTCACTAAATTTCATAGGAATATAATAAGCCAGCCCTTTGGTGGCATTTTTTCTATCAGCATTGCTGAAATGCCATGAGTTCCAGCAAAAATGCAGTCCGTCCGGGTCTGTTTCTATACAATAGCGGGGCCATACCGACATAGTTGATCTGAACTTTATGTCTTCTAGTTCATTTTTGCGTTTTGATAGAGCTTTTTCCAGCTCATTTGCTGCACATAATACCAGAGGATAATCTATCCAATCCCCAGACTTTATTACTTTGACTGCCTCATCAGCAGTAACGAGCTTTTTATTGTATTCGTCAAAGCAGTTGTTCACTAAAGATAACACCCCCATTAAAATTGAATATTTAAAATATTACATTCAAGAATGAGCCATAATCCATTTAATATTAACAGATAATAATACCTTGATTAAGTCTTAAATGATTTATATTGAAATTTCATCATTGTACCGGAAGGTTATGTCCCTGCTTAATAAGCGGTCAGGTTCCTATTAACAAAACAGGTGGCGGTTTATAATGAGGGCGCTGCCTCGTTGCAGCAGTATGTAATAACTGCTTCGCATTTTTTTTGATGCTAAGCATTGAGGCAAATTAAACTAAAAGAGCAGCAAAAAATGCACCCCAAATGTTATACAATAATTGAAATAGTGATAACAGTTGGAGTGCATTTCAAAAATTTGCGGATATTCATTAAATCCCGATTTTATCTGAATAGAGATCCTCCGAATAAGTAACCAAGATAAAAAATGCCTACAATAGAGATAACATGCCAAACCCACCATCCAGTTTTAAGGAATTCAAAGGTACCTAACTCATAATCATCGCGAGTTTTTACATCTTGATTTTCTTCCATGTCTTATCTTCCTTTCTCTAAAAAGCTTGGATTTTGTTTGTATTATTTCCTCCTCAATAAAATATATACAAAATATATTGGGCAGATGGGGAAAAACCATAATTTAACTAAAACTTGAATAATACTTGATATCAAGGCAAATAATTTGACAAAGACTTTATATTAATTAGAATATATGTAATTATGCCGAATGCACAAAATTGTGCACAGGACGGAGGAGTCTCATGATTGAATTGCGCAGAGATCTGCTGAATCCCACTCTGGCCAAAAAAATGGCTATATTTCACATTGATAAAGACTATGTAATTGGTAATGGCAGTTATTTAACCGACAGTGCTGGTACCCGGTATCTTGATTTTATTGCTCAGTATGGAGCCGTACCTTTTGGTTATAACCCGGATTTCCTTTGGGATACTTTGGATGAGGTGAGGAAAAAAAGCATACCCAGCCTGGTTCAGCCTTCTATCCCAGGTGAAGCATTGAAACTTGCTAATACACTTGCCAGCTGTTCTCCTGGTGAACTTTGTTTTTGTACATTTTGCCAAAGCGGAACTGAAGCTGTAGAAGCAGCCATCAAAATGGCACGTTCTACTACTGGGCGTGAAATCATTGTTTCAACCAGTAATAGTTTTCATGGTAAGACCCTGGGTTCCTTATCTGCTACCGGCAAGAATTCGTACCATGTTAAGGTTATTAAGGAAGCTAAAGATTCTACCCTCTCCCGTTTGGTAAAGCTTGTAAATGAAGCTCAAACGCAGAAATCACCCACCCAGCGGTTTACCGATAAATTCGAGAAATACTTCGTTC
>JAQUBU010000218.1 GCA_028686565.1 Syntrophomonadaceae bacterium | reverse complement strand
TCCGGTACCGTAAATAAAGTGCATTGGTGACCGGCTGGTTCTAGCATAGAATCCAAACTCGCCAGGCAATCAGCATCATCATCAATCAACAAAATTTTCAAAGCTTTAATTCCTCCTTCCTTTTAATAAATTAGATAGTCCCGTCACAATTTTCCTAATCAGGGCGTTCCTAACCTCTACAAGCTTATTATGCAAAAAGCTTGCCAGGTAACTAATAATACCGGCTAGATGTTATCACGGTAACCCATATAAGCGCAAAAACAAGTAACCGAGAATTAATTCTCGGTTACTGTTTGCATCTATTCTATTTTTTGGTCAGTTGAGCAGATTGGGCCAACTACTGGTCATGGTGTTCATTTTTGAACAGAAAAGCTTAATCAATCCATGTGTTTAAGCAGGGAATATAGTGAATGGCGTGATATACCCAAATATTTTGCGGTTTCTGATTTATTACCGTTGTGCAGCTGTAATGCTTGGCGGATTATGTTATGGGTATATCTGTCTAGCGGCAGCTGGTCATCAGGAAGGGTGAATTCTTGATAGTCTATTATTCCGGTTTTTGCGGGTTCAAATATCGGGGTATTTAGCTTTCCTTGCAGTATACCCAAGTGGGAAGTTCTTAACATTTTATCATCCCACATGAAAACTGCCCATTCTATTACATTCTTCAATTCCCGGACATTGCCTGGCCAATTATGGGACATTAGAATTCTCGATGCACCTTCACTGATTTGGGAAAATTTTTTCCTTTTTTCCTGCGCAAATTCTAAAAGGAACATGTTGGCTAAAGGGATTATATCTTCAGGACGCTCCTTAAGAGGGGGCAAGTGAATCCTTCCCACGTTTAGCCGATAATATAAATCACGGCGGAAAGTACCTTCATCAATTTTCTTTTCTATATCCTCATTGCTGGCACAAATTATACGGACATCAGTCTTAAATTTTTTTAATCCACCAACCCGGTAAAATTCCTTCTCCTGGATTACCCTCAGTAATTTAGCTTGTACATCAAGGGGCATTTCCGTTATTTCATCAAGAAAAAGTGTGCCGCCACGAGCAATATCAATCTTACCCCTTTGTCCTTTCGGCAGCCCGCCGGTAAAAGCGCCTGCTTCATAGCCAAAGAGTTCGCTTTCAAAAATGTTGGTAGCCAAGGTAGCACAGTTAATATCTATAAAAGGATCGGTATTGCTGCTATCGCCATAATGGATGCACCTAGCCACAATTTCCTTGCCGGTTCCGGTTTCTCCTTCAATCAATACTGGAATATGCCGGTCAGTGTGCAGTTTTTGAGCCTGTTGAAAAACATCTTGCATGGTCTGGGAATAGACCACGACCTGATCCATACCTATCTGCTGATAATATGCCTGCTTAAGAAGCGTTAATTCCTGGACGGTTTCCGCAGTAGCGGCTTCCACCGCTGCTTCAAATTTGGTGGTTAGAATCTGGTTCTCCCACTTTAAAGATTGGTGCTGTGCTATTCGTTCAATCAAACTGACCAGTTCCTCGATGTTTACGGGTTTTAACAAATAGTCATAGGCGCCTGCCCGGAGAGCTTCAATGGCGGTTTTCATATCAGAATAGGCGGTTGCCAGAACTACAATCACATCTTTGAATTCTGGGGATTGGTGCACCTTACTGAGTAATTCTATCCCTGACATTCCGGGCATCCTGATATCAGAAATTATCAGGTGAAAAATCCCGGTCTCCAATCTTTTTATAGCATCCAAGCCATTAGATTCTTCTGACACGGTATGCCCCAACATAGTTAAAAACTCAGCCATATATGACCTGCTGTCATCCTCGTCATCAACCAGTAAAATATTCAGTTAGGTCACCTCCGCTACTTTTGGTCATTAATAGGTATTTTTATTCTAAAGGTTGCACCACCGTCTTCATTGTTGAACACTGTAATTTGACCCTTGTGACTCTCAATAATGGAACGCACAATAGGTAAGCCCAGACCGGTTCCTCCACCATCCTGGTGGTTGGTGTAAAATGGTTCGAAAATCACGCTCTTCTGATTTTCGGTAATTCCGGTAGCATTATCGGCAACCTCTAAAACTACCCATTCGTCAAGCATTTGGGTTAGCAGGGATATTTTCTTTTTCTTAATTTCACATGTATCCAGGGCATTCATGGAATTTACTATGAGGTTAATGAGCATTTCTTCCAGGGAGATGCTGACTCCCCAAACCGGTTTTAAATCCTTGGCCATCAGGCTGGTAACCGTAATGCCATGCGCTGATAACTGTGAACCCAGGATTTCCAAGACCCGATTAATCTTGTCATTCAAATTGCAGAATTCAGATTCGGTGGGGTGCCCAACCCTAGCAAATGATCGTATATGTTTAATAATATCGTCAATGCGTCCAACCTGTTTGGAAATACGTTCCATGTTAATATAAATCTTGTCCTGCTCAGTTTGGACACCTTTCTTATGCCAATATAACATGCCATCAACCAGAACTCTAATGGCGTTAAGGGGCTGTCCAATCTCATGGACAATCCCTGCCGACATAGCACTGATGGACATCAACTTGCTCATACGTGCCGATTGCTCCTGCAGTCGCTGTCGTTCTTCTCTTAACCTTACTTCTTCGGTGATGTTATGGAATATACCCCGATATCCCGCAAAGCTTCCCTCAGGATTTATTATGCGAGAAACACTGATTTTTGCAATTATTGAATGTCCTTGTTTATGGGTTAGTTTTTCTTCAAACAATATTGAATTTTTAGAACTACCTAATTTACTGCCCCAAACATCCTTGAGCCTTGCTAACGACTGGGGGGTAATAAAATCATACGGAGGTTTATTAATCATCTCCACGGGTTGATAGCCCAGAAGTTCATGAATTTTAGGACTGACATATGTTATTATGAGATCCTGATCCATTTCCCAATGGCAGACATTGATATTTTCCACCAGGTTTCTGTATCTCTCTTTGCTGGCGTGTAATTCCTCTTCCGCTTGCTTCCTTCCAGTGATATCCAGAAGTGCTACAATGCTTTTATGGGTTTGGGGTATCATAGATACGGTCATCAGAACATTACTACTCTTACCATCCTGACCCACAAAACATGATTCGTAATTTCTGGGAGCAGATTTTTCATTTATCTTGCGGATTTCATGGTATTGTTTCATCTGATCGAGATTGTCAGCTAAAAAGAAATCCGTCCATCTTTTCTTACCTTCAATATCTTCTTTCAAATAACCCGACATTCTCTCAAACTCAACATTGACTTGACTAATGGTATTATCTTCCTCAACGACAATCATGGCAGTGGCAACCGTATTGAAAATATCCCTGAAACGGTCGGTGATATCAGCGATTACCATCATAAAGCCCCGGGGCAAGTTAGCTTCATCACGCACCAATGCAACGTTTAGTTCAGCTAGAAAATGAGAACCATCCTTCTTGATCAGGACAAATTCATTTTGCTGGTTTCTACCTTCTAGCAATGCCGGTTTCATTTCTTGATAGGCTTCCTGATCATGGGGCGCTACAAAATCAATGCTAAGCATGCCAATTAAATCCCCAATATGATCATATCCCAATAGTTGCCCCATTTGCTGGTTGGATATGATGATTTTACCATTTAGATCGGTCATTCCAATACCATTAGGAGATGTCTCCACCAAGGTGCGATACAGTTCCTCGCTAATCTGCAGGGCCTTTTCCGCACTCTGGTGTTTTAAAAAAAGCTTTTTATTTTTCAGTGCCTTGTCTACGGTGGTAGCCAGAATCTTTAAATAATTACGTTCAACATCCTTTATTATATAATCGTCTGCCCCACCTTTCATAGCTTTAACTGCAGTTTCCTCATCGCCGTTGCCGGTGGTGACAATTATGGGGATATTTTTATCCACTATCTTATCGAGGATATCAAAAAGGGTACCGTCTTCCAAAGATAGATCACAAATCACTATATCAAATTTATTGGTATTCAGAACTTGATGAGCCTGAGATATTGAACCTGTTAATGTATATTGGTAAGGTAAGCCTTGCTCGTTGACAGCACGCTTGAAGGCCATTTGATCAACCGGATCATCTTCAATTAATAAAACTTCAATTAATTTGGTATCCACCATATTCTGTTGTTTCCCTCCAACAAGAAGCAAGGGGACGTTCTTTTTGCTTCCTTCCCAATGTTGCCAAAAAAAGGAAGCAAAAAGAACGTCCCTTTGCTTCCAAGAATTCTTCAGCTATCCTAATCTGGCAGTTCACTCAAAGTCCAGTACAGATCAACAACCCGTATTACCTCTACAAATTGTTTGTAATCGACTGGTTTTACCATATAACCTGCTGCACCCAGGTTAAAAGATTGGATTCTATCCCATTCCCCATGGGATGTAGTCAATACAATAACCGGGATTTTTTTAATAGCATCATCCTCTTTGGCTACTTCTAAAAATTCAATGCCATTCATCCTGGGCATATTCAGATCAAGCAGGATAATTGCTGGCTTTACATTACTATCATCTCTTAAGAATTCCAGCGCCTCTTCTCCATTT
>JAQUBU010000217.1 GCA_028686565.1 Syntrophomonadaceae bacterium | reverse complement strand
TACCGTGTCGGGTTATTACCCGTGAGAATTGCGAGCGGTAGAGAAGCAATCTAAAATGGCTTGGCGATGGATGGATTGCTTCGCTGCACTCGCAATTAGTCATGCAGCAAAGCTGCACCACAATAAACGAAAAGCGTCAGACCGTTTTCATTTATTGACAATGACCGGGGAAGATTGCCGCGCTGCGCTCGCAATGACAAGTACGCTAGTTTCATAACAATGACAAGTACGCTAGTTTCATAGCAATGACAAGTACGCGAGTTTTCATAACAATGACATATAAGATAGCTCGCGATGTTCGTCAATATGGAATTTTAAACAGTTTATTTTATTTCTTTTTCGGGCTTTTCAGCCTGTTCTTTTGGTCAGAAAGTTGAGTTCAATGATTTTCATTCTGCTCAGTTAAAAACAGGCTAAAAACTATAACTTTCCAGACTGCGCTGCAAGAGTGTAATTGCTTCGTTTTTGCTGAGTAAGTTATTGGGTCTGAAACTGCCATCAGCATAGCCGGAAATAATCCCACCGGCAAAGGCGGAATTAATATCTGCTTTTGCCCAGGCAGGAATGGGATCACTAAACACAGCCCATTCGCCTTGAGCCGGGAAAGCCCTGCCCAGTATTGACGCAGCTTCGATCCGGCTTATGTAGTCATTAGGCCTGAGTAAATTATTGCCATTGCCTTGCAGTAAACCGGACTTAGTCAGTACGCTAATATCGCTCAGATCTGCTGGATCAAGCCCTACGGTATCGCTGAACACTGCACCCCTGTGCTGGTCTGGACTGGTAACCGCAGGCGAAAAACGTTCAATGACACGGGAAAGAAGTTGGAAGAATTCCAGGCGGCTTATATTATCATTCGGCTTAGCCATATATTCCTCAACTTTTTCTACAAAAGAAGCCACCCGCACTTTACTATAATTATCCTGATTAAATATAAAATCCAAAGCCATCAGCGGAGCATCACTGTCAATATAGCTTATTTCAACAGTAATGGAACGCGGTGTGGCAGCTACCAACTTAATCCCTGGCAGTCCGTTTGTGGTGGCAAGCTGATTTTTGTGCCCGTCTACCATTTCCGGGCACTCCACATATTTTTGATAATTTGACGAATTCGCGATCTGCATATAGGCAGTCCCGCTCGGAAGGGTAAGCATTACCTTCTGTCCGGCTTGGATCGGCACTGCGATGCCAGGTTTGCCTATTATCCGGATGGTTCCCAGTTCCTGATTAGTCCCCATGGTAACTGTAGGAGCTGAAAGTACGGTATTAATTGTGTTTCCCTCACCATCTCCTGATCCCTGCGGATTGTCAGGATCACTCACTATTGCATTAAGATTGGTGTCAGCTTGTACCCCGGAGGGGGAAAAAACACCCAGCATAAAGACCAGCATGGTTCCAATTAAGATTTGGCTGCAACGCATCTTTGTAATCAAAATAAATCCTCCTTTCTCTTTCATACATCAATTAATCAGCAAATGGATTTTCATTTGGGCTATCTGCTATCTTTAATACGTATCAGCCAGATTATTTCTTTCGCCAACCTGGTATAAAAATCACATAAAAACACCTGATCTGTCTATGGGCCACTGCAACCTTATACAATTTCGCTGGTGTTAGCACACCGTTGAAGCCTTTCTCTTCAAAAACCAGCACTGCTGCCTCCCGTATCTCTTTGTCACTGCATTTTTTGCCATACAATTATCCGCTTTCAGTTAGTTATCTCTGAAAAACTCCCTGTTTAATAATGTGGATGCATAAATATGAGTGCTGATGTTGGCAGGCATGGCAATAACACCCAGCGAAGTTAAGCAAGTGAAGTAAGCAAATAATCGTAAAGCTAGCAAAATAATAGTCTCGCAAAAACATAAAACTTACTCTTTGCTATCAAAACGGAGAACCCCATGATTTTCCTCAGGCTGGAAGTCTATAAGATTAACGTGAAGGAATTTTATCCTGGTTTATTGAATTAATATATAGTTATAATAGCAGTTATATATGACCTCAGGACACAGACAATTTTATTACTCAACTTTCTGACCAAAAGAACAGGCTGAAAAGCCCGAAAAAGCAATAAAATTAACTGTTTAAAATTCCATATTGACGAACATCGCGAGCTATCTTATATGTCATTGCTATGAAACTAGCTTATCTGTCATTGCGAGCGCAGCGCCAACCTGTCATTGCGAGCGCAGCGCGGCAATCTTCCCCCGGTAATTGATTACATAAACGAAAAATGCTCTGACGCTTTTCGTTTATCGTGGCGGGTTATTACCCGTGATAATTGCGAGCGCAGCGCGGCAATCCTCGCAATTATCACGCGCTGGGCGCACCACAATAAATGAATACTTTTTGCGTTTCATAGCAATGACAAGCACACTAGTACTTTGTAAAGTCTAAAAGTTTATTATATCCTCCGAGAAAAATTTTCGCAGGGGGAGGCGGAGGAGTGAGTAATACTGGACGTATTGCGATTGACGACAACGAAGCCCTGCGAAAATTTGGCCGGTGGGAATTAAAGTTTTAGATTTTACAGAGTACTAGTTATGTCGCATAATATGTCAACTGCGAAAGTTGAGTTTATTATTTATGGAAGGAGAACTTGAACTTGAAAATCGGAATTGATATAGATAACACCATTACCCATACTACTGAAATGATTATGCATTACGCCAGGATTTTCGGCGAGGAAAAGAAGCTTAATACTACTCCCGATCCGCGTTATTACTACCTTGAGGATGCACTGGGCTGGGACTCGGCAACATCTAATTTTTTCCTCGACAACTACTTGAGCAAGATTTATAAGGAAATGCAGCCCAAGGAAAAAGCAGTAGAAGTAATCAAGCAATTAAAGGAAGAACATGAATTATTTCTGATAACCTCCCGCAATGAGCAATTTCCACTGGTAAAGGAGGTTACCCTGGAGTGGCTTGGGCAGTATGATATAGCCTTTGACCAGTTGATACTGAATACCACAGCTAATATGCATCACTTCAGCAAGCTGGGGGTGTGCCAGGAGCACGGAGTTGAATTGATGATTGAAGACCATCATGAATTGGCTTTGGAATTAAGCCAAGCCATACCGGTAATTCTCTTTGACTACCCCTATAACCGCCATCTTGAATCCGGCAATATTATTAGAGTCAGCCACTGGAATGAAGTTATAGAATGTTTAACTAAGATTCCTAATAAACACTCAAAGCCCTGATCGATTTATATAGAACTAATGCATTGCTAACTGCAACACCCCGCCTTACAGGCAGGGTGTTGCAGTTTTCTTTATCTTATAGTCATATTTTTACATCATCCATTGGCAATGGATGAAGCCTTAAAAAAGGAGGGGCAATGCATTTTTTGGAGAGCGGGCTCTTGCTGCTATATGTCTCTTGTCCAGAGTGAGGCCATCGCAGGTCCGCCCCCTACACACAGGGATGCGCCACCCAGTGTAAGGCCCAAACGTTCCATTTCATAATATAACGATACGATTATACGCAGGGCTGTGCATCCTACCGGATGACCCAAACCTATACCGGAACCGTTATGATTTACTTTCTCCAAATCCATTTCTATGCCAAAATCTTCTTTAAGCATTCTTCCTACACCGATAAACTGAGCTGCAAAGGCTTCGTTGATTTCCCAGTATTCGATGTCATCATACTTCAAGCCAGCACGCTGCAGAGCTTTGGGTATAGCCACCGCCGGTCCCAGACCCATTACCTTCGGGTCAACTCCTTCGCCAACTATATTGATCATCTTCAGCAAGGGTTTTATACCCATCTCAGCTGCTTTCTCTTTTGACATGACAATAACCGCTGCAGCTGCATCATTAATCCCCGAAGCATTGGCAGCCGTTACTACTCCACCTTTTTTAAAGGCCGAGGGCAATTTGGCCATGGCTTCCAGGTTGGCATCAGGGATCATGTGCTCATCATTTTCGAAGAAAATTGAGCCTTTTTTGCTCTTTAGCTCCACCGGCACGATTTCCCGCTTGAAAATACCATTCTTCATTGCAGTGGTAGCTCTTTGATGACTTAGCATAGCTAGTTGATCACATTCTTCACGAGTTATGCCATATTTCTCGGCAACATTTTCAGCGGTTATACCCATATGACCCGGAACCAGTTTATCAAACAAGCCGTCATGGAGCATAGCATCTTCTATAGATCCGGGCCCCATTCGATAGCCCATTCGAGCTTTGCCCAAAAGGTAAGGAGCATTGGTCATGCTTTCGGTACCTACTACCAGACCGATATTAATTTTACCTAGCGCAATGTGGTCACAGACTATTTCTAATGCTCTCATTCCTGAGGCACAGTTCTGATTGACATTACAGGCATTACTTCTGAAAGGAAGTCCTACTGCCATAGCCACCTGCCTGGCAGGAAGCGACCCTTGCATATGCGGGTATATCTGACCCATTGCCAATTCATCGATAATATCTGCAGCTATACCTGCTCTGGCAATAGCTTCTTGGGCTACTGTAATGGCCAGTTCTTTTGATGAAATATCCTTTAACGTACCCATAAAC
>JAQUBU010000216.1 GCA_028686565.1 Syntrophomonadaceae bacterium | reverse complement strand
AATCGATAATTATTCGCACTTTGCTTCATCATTCCATTTGTTTGCAGATTATTTAGCTTGAGAAAAATGTCCCCGTTCGGGAACCTTCTATTTGCGGATTAACAGTATATCTTGTACGATGCCGAACTCCATTATATTCTGTTTGGCAGTCTGTACCTCCGAGTCGTCTTCCGGCCGACCTATAATATCTTTTAGCGTGAAATAACGCACAGAAGGATTCTCTTCTTCTAATAGCCAGTCCATCGGGTCAGCTTTGAGTACGGATTTCCAATTATCATCTGTGGTACTCCTCATGTTTTGTTATATTCGCCCATGATTAAAGAGACATCTTAGCGCAGCAACTACCTCTTATGCTGTTGATAAAATTCCTTCAACGATGTTTTCGTATCGTCGTCAAGGTAGTGCCACCTCACGCTCTGAATCGCGCCCTCCAATGCGGTAAGCCTCATTATGCATGCGGACGGGTCGCGGGCCAGGATGCGAAGCCACGCCTCCCTGCTGCCAATATCTTTTAGCTGTTCAATTGTAGTTATACCGACATCAGCAAGCTGGGATTCCAGCTTGGCGGCGATGTTCGGTAATGAGGACAATTCACCCATTCCATTATCCCTCCATGTTGGTTATCCTTTTCTCCATAGTATCACCGTAAACTTCTTTATCTGTATTTCTCCGGGTTTTTATACTTTTCCTGCCTTCACTGTATTCTGATGGATATATCTGATAACAGTCAATAATTTTGCTTCGTCCTTCATACGTTCACCTTTTATTAAAGGGCTTTATATTCAACAGCTCCGACAGGAACACGACTATGGCAGGCTGGTATTCAAAGATTAGCATAGAAACCTGCAATCCGAGAGTCGTATGATAAAATAGAATAAAAAGCAAAAAGAATATCTTTGTTTTTGTTATACCCGTTACTGCCAAGGAGGTGCAAATTCATGGATCATCTACACAAAAACCGGCTGCCCCTACTGTGAGGCGGCAAAGCGGGATTTTACCGCCAGAGGAATTCAATTCGAGGAAGTTGATTTATCAGTTCACCGGGAAAGGGTTCAGGAGATCAAGCATCTCACGAATGGCACCAAGGTTCCGGTCATCGTGGATAATGGAGAGGTTACGGTCGGGTTTAACGGCAGAGGTTGAAGTGTATAAATGACCGTCTGGAAGACGGCCATAACCAGGGCTTTTTTAAATCGCAAATACCCAGAAACGCTCAAAGCTCAGGATTACTGGACTGAGGGAGTTGTGGAACTATATTCCAGCTGTGTAATGGACCCCATATCCGCTGTTGCCGGGGCATAACGTTCTCTCCCTTACTAATTTTTCTCGATTCAATCTCTAGCCCCATTTTTATCAACTTACCGTCTTTTCTGACAAGAGAACCGTCCCCATGTCAGAATAAAATATAGACAAAGGCATGACAAGAGAACCGTCCCCTTGTCATGCCTTTGCAGAATGGGTAGTTTCGTAAATGATCTTTCCGGTCAGGGAAGTATCATAGCCAATATGCTGTTCAACCGCCCGTTTATATGCAATTGAGTTTATAACTGCCTGTATCTGCTGCCATTCAGGCTTTTCTGCTGTTTCTTGAAGAATAACCAGGTCAAACCGTTCTTTAAACAGGGGCACAAAATCCAAACCCATCCTTTGGGCAGCAAATTCAATGCCAATACCGAAATCCGCTTCGCCATTAGCAACCTTAAGTGCAACTCCCCAATGAGTCTTTTCTTCTTTTTCATAGCCATGAATTTGGCGGGCTGTTATTTCGTTTTCCAACAAGTATTGATCTATTCTTAAACGAGTGCCGGAACCTCTCTGCCGGTTCACAAAGCGAAGACCTTTTTTAGTGATATCCTCCCAGGACTTGATCTTGTGCTTATTACCTGCCGCGACAATCCAGCCCTGGGATCTTTGAACCAGGTTAACAACTGTATAAGCTTCAGCCAGAAGTATGTGTTCTACGAAAGGTAGATTGTATTCCTGTAATTTTTCATCCCAAAGATGAATACCGGTTAATTGCGCTTCTCGGTGGTAAAGAGCAATCAAACCTTGCATACTTCCTTTAAAAATAGTCTTAAGGGAAAGAGAAGAAGATGAGTGATTCAAAAACTCTGCCAGCAGTTCAACGGATAGATCATGGCTGCCCATAAAACAAAGACCATTGTCTGAAGATACATCATTGTTCGCATCAGAATGTGCCTGGGAGCGTTTTTCACCTGAGTCTCCCTGCAAGTAGTGCATTAAAGAATCATGATCAATACGAATTTTCCTTCCAATGCGCCGTGAGGGAATTTCTCCTCGTTTGATTAGCTCGTACAGGGTGTATCTGGATATTTTAAGTATTTGCGCAGCTTCTTCTGGGGTAAGGGGCGGACGTTCAGAAATGGTAAGTCGACTCCTTCCGCATATCACTAAATATTCTCACTTGACAGTGATTTCTCATAGTGGTAGTAACTCCTAAATCTATTTAAATCCGATTATGCCAGTTTCTACTGTACTTTTAAAATACCATCAGGGGGGGGTCGTGTCAACTTACTTTGGCTTTTTTATATATATCCCCTTTAATTCTAATATGTCCTAATTATCTAAAATTATCATATAATTGCTGTATTTTGCCTCTAATTTAGATGGCTTACTTTACAAAGGTAATTCCGCTAAACGCCAAGTTTTACAAGATCCTTAAGAATTGCGATTTCATGATCTTACCCTTATCCTTGAGAAAAAAAAGCTTCCCGCAAAAGCGGGAAGAAAAAGATTGGGATTGTATGAAAAGCCTGAGCTATTTCATCAATAATTTTGGCACTCAGTCTATTAGCATCATGTCATAAGAGATACTATCAAGACTAACCTTAGGTGCGTATATTTCCAAAATACATTTATCGCATTTATTTGGCTTCTCTAATTGATTTGATTATTCTTTTTTACCTGTTCTTCAAGCCAGTGCTCGGTTGCATAATTTAACGGAAGTGTTCTTAAATCTTCCCATACATAGTCTTTAACAGGTAACCTACGCCCGTCAATTTCCTTGAAGTACTGCCCGCAGACCTCGCAAACGGCCATTTCAATTCCTGGAAATGCTTCATTGTCAAGATATAATAGTTTCTTGGAATCTTCACTTCCGCAAAACAAACAGCCGGTTCGTTGCACAGGCCATTCAAAGCTGCACGTGGTACAGTGCATCATTCTTTTTCCATCAGGCTCGGTCAGAACCGTCAGGGTGGTAATTTCACCACAAACCGGGCATACCGTTAGGTTCTTCTCGGGATTTTCGGATGCGCGGGGATTGTACTTTTGTTCCGGGACCCCCTTCTCATCAACCGTCTGGCTGGCAAGCTTCGCTACACCGCTTACTGCCATTTGAAGACGGGTTGCCATTTCAGGATCCATGTCGTTTTGGCCTTGCTCTAACTGCTCCCACATTTCCCGCAAGGCTGCATCAGTGATTTCCACTTTGGCAGAGATGTTTAATCTCTGCCAAAGCTCGATAATCGCATCTTGAGGTAAATCAGCAATGGGTAAATATGGGGATTCTTCAGCCAGACTTAAATTAACAAGCCAGTATGAACGGCGTTCCTGCTGCCAAGCATCAACCTCTAATTTGAGCTGCCGATACTTTTGGTAGGCTTGATCTACGTTTTTTGTAACTACCAATTTGCTTGTTTCTGTAGCCATCCTAATTCTCCCCTTATCCTCTTAAGGTTTCTTTTGCCTCTTCGTTATACCATTTTTCATAGTGCTCATAAGCGAACTTGGCAGGAACCCATCCGGTGAAAATACCCTTTAGCGCCTGGTTTGAATCGGGATGAAGTATTCCCAGGTATAAATGGGCAATCAATAGCGCAGCCATAAAAAGTGCACATGCCGCATGTATGGGATAAGCCCACTGTACCAATATAGACGGCATCGAAGATGCAAACCATA
Source organism: Syntrophomonadaceae bacterium (assembly GCA_028686565.1). Lineage (GTDB taxonomy): Bacteria > Bacillota > Syntrophomonadia > Syntrophomonadales > Syntrophomonadaceae > JAQUBU01. The sequence goes on along the minus strand of JAQUBU010000216.1, from coordinate 614 downwards.
TAATATAGCCGCTGGTGACAATGCAAAGTGTTCCAAGGATGGTAAACATAGAGTTCAGCTTTTCACCACCGTTAAACTTGCCCTGAGGCGGGAATGGTTTATGTCCGCCCAGAAATTCTGTAGCAAAAACCATGGCATGAGCTAAGTCATCTTTACGGAAGTTAATAACGTCTTTAAACCAGCGCCGCATCTGGCGTGGTCCTACTCCCTTGCCAATGAACCCTACTATCATACCTAATGTAAACAGCACAGCCACGACACGGTGAATGTTACGTGAAACTTGAATCCCGCCGAAAATGTTCATGGCCGGCTGAAATGCGTAAACGAGCACTCCCAGCCCGGTAAAAAGCAACAATAGGAATGCAATTCCGTGACACCAGTGAACAAAACGCTCTCCTGCGGAAAAACGATATACCTCTTTTGCCATGTTTACTTACCTCCTTCGTCATGCGATGCCGCGATATTTTTCGCTCTCTTGGCATAATTGCCACTCACGAAATTGGCAATAACCCCAACCGTGATAGCTGCAGCCGAAGCACCAATCGCGAGACCACCCAGCGGATGAACGATGTCTTTCCAGAGAGTCAAAGATATTGGTGTAGTAGGATTTAAAG
>JAQUBU010000215.1 GCA_028686565.1 Syntrophomonadaceae bacterium | reverse complement strand
CGGTCCCAGATTTACCGGGGAACCATGGCCGTATTTACTCCCGCCGCTATTCTCAGTCTTTATAGTATTCCAGCTGCTGCCACCCGGGACATCTCTTTGATCCAGAGCACTGCGAAGGACATCATTGAGCATTTTAAATACTGCTTTTTCATCACCAAACCTCACCTCGCTCTTCTGGGGATGCACATTCACATCCAGCTGCTCGGGGGGAATGGCAAGGTGCAGTATGACTACAGGGTATTCGCGTGATACCAGCAGTCCGCGATAAGCTGTATCAACCGCTTTATAGAGCATAGGGCTTTTTACCGGGCGATTATTAACAAAAAAGAATTGGTTTTTGCGGTTAAGTCTGCTGATACCGGGTGAAGATATTAGTCCGCTCAAGGAATAACTAAAGCCCTTAAAATTAATGTCCAGCAGATTTTGATTATAATCATTGCCATACAAAGCTATAATCGCATCGCGAAGGCAGCCATTACCAGGAGTCTTAAAAAACTGCTTTTTTTCATTACGGTAAGTAAAAGATATGTCGGGCCTCGCCAGGGCATATTTACAAACAACCTCATATACATTGCTTGCTTCTGTAACCGGTGATTTGAGAAATTTTTTCCGGGCCGGGGTATTGTATAAGAGATCTTTTATTATTATTTTGGTGCCGCGGGCGGAGGGAAAATTTTCAATCTCCAATAAATGCCCGCCCTCAATTCGGGCATGTACAGGATCATCATGATTACTGCTGCTGTATATGTCTACTCTGGCTACTGATGCTATACTGGGCAGGGCTTCTCCCCTGAACCCCATGGTCAATATTGCTGAAAGGTCGCTTTCACTTTGAATTTTGCTGGTGGCATGGCGCAGAAAAGCCAGGGGCAGTTCGGCATATGATATCCCCTCACCATCATCTTCAACTTCAATGCTTTCCATGCCCGCCTGAACTATCCCGACATTAATCCGCTTTGAACCTGCATCTATGGAATTTTCCAGTAGTTCCTTGACAATTGATGCCGGTCTTTCGATTACTTCACCGGCAGCAATCTGGTTTATCAGATTTTCATCCAATAGTCTGATTGTCATATTATAGAACCTTTTCTATATCTCTTTGCAAATCCCGGCTGCGGAATTCATCATTAATTCTATCCTGCAAATAAACCAGTTCAAAATGGTGGTTATTGCTCATGTCAATATAGGCCTGCCGGGCTTGTTCATGACATTGCGGACAGGCATTGGCAGGAATTGATATGCAAAAAACCCGATAGACTTCACCATTGCGATGCTGGGCTCGGGAATCAATTTTTCTGTATCCCGCACAGTTTGGGCATATGCGAATAAGATTGTTTTGTTCTTCATGAATATATTCCGTATCATAGAAAATACTTCGGGCATAACGATAAAATTCCCCGCCCTGCTTTTTATTCTGGGCAATGACCTCTTCACGTTTTTTGTATACTGACCATTGCTTTTCCACCATGCTTTTAATGGTTTCCATATTATGCGGCGATTCTTTAAAGCGATTGGGTACATAATCTGGTTCGCGTAAATTTGAATAGTCAATTCCGGCCATCGCCATTATCAAGCCCATATTAATATATGGAAGCGCGGTCTCAACCGAATATCCCCCTTCAAGTACAGCAATATCAGGAGCAAGTTTGCTATTAAGCGATGCATAACCTTTAGCTGTAAAAGCCATATTAGCCAGGGGATCACTATAATGATTGTCCTGTCCGGCTGAATTTACTACCAGATCTGGTTTGAAGTCTTCCAGCATAGGCAGAATCAAGTTATCGATGGCATAGTGAATTCCGGTGTCAGTGGTTTTGGGAGCCAGGGGTATATTAATGGTGCTGCCATAGGCAGTTGGTCCACCCAGTTCATCTGTAAATCCTGAACCCGGGAAAAGAGTGCGGCCATCCTGATGAAAAGAAATAAAGAGTACATCAGGATCATGATAATAGATTTCCTGGGTACCATCACCATGATGAACATCGGTATCTACAATGGCAATGCGTTTTATGCCATATTTCTTGCGCATATATTCAATCATGATAGCTTCATTATTTATGTTGCAGAACCCGCGATTGCCGTGGCTTACGGTCATGGCATGATGTCCCGGGGGACGGATAATGGCAAAACCGTTTCTCACTTCACCTTGCATAAAGGCATCTGCAATAACTAAGGACGATCCTGCCGCCACCAGATGAGCTTCTATTATATGCGTTTCAATGTCCGGGATGCAGAAGTGCACCCTGGCTATGTCCTTGGTCTCCGCCAGGCGCGGGTGATATTCCTGAATCTGCGGCAAATCCATTATACCCTCTTCAAATATCTGATCCCTAGTATACAAAAGCCGTTCTTCTCTTTCCGGATGGGTAGGTGATATAGCCCAGTCAAAAGCCGGGAAAAAAAGTATACCGGTTTTTTTCATTTTGACACCCCCTTGAATTGAGCAATAAAGCCCGGAGATATTTCAATCCCTACATCCAACAGTTTTCCTACCCGGTCCCATCCCCGGATTACGTTAAACTGTTCTTCCATATAGAAGCTGGACTGATCGAGATAACCCTCCATTTCTCGCTGCTGGCCGATTTCCTTAAGGTATTGACGAGCAAGTTGCCTGGCATCTTCCAATTGAAAGTTGCGTTGTTTATTCAGGCTGCCCTTATATCCCCCAGGGTCAACCGTAAAGAAGTCGTTAGGTGTGTCTACATGCACATCAACTGCCAGAGTAGGTCTGACTACTGATGCTCCTAACGCATTGGCAACATCTGAATAAGTATGCAGGCAGTATTCTACTCCCATACGCTCTGCCAGCAAAGGAACAATAGGCGGAGCTGCGGCACCGATGCCAATAATCCTTTGCAGCACAAATTTCTTCTTATTGACAACTTCCCAGACTTTGTATGCTGGTTCGTTTTCCCACTCCTTAAACATGGCTTCAATATTTTCCTGTAATCGCCGAATTACTTGATCTATAACTTGCGAACATAAATCATCAATTCCAATTCCCGCTGTCAAAGAGATCTCTTCCAATTTGTTTTGCGAAAGATTAGCCTGTCCTATTCCTAAACCCAAACCAAAATTAAAAGCGTCAGTTACGGTGGCGGTTGGGCCGCCAAAACATGCGGCTGCTCCGTGGCGGATTGTTCCCAGCACGGGCAGCGTTCCCCGCAGTTCGATACTGCTGTCTCCTCCCAATGCTGCTGACCTGACTGCAAAAGCGTTTACCTGGGTATATTTACCTTCGATATTGGCACCTTTGGAAGCATATAGAGGCTGTCCTCCGATTAGCAGGGAAATATCAGATGTGGTGCCTCCGATATCCAAAACTACGGAGTTGAGTTTATCCAGAGTAAGTGCTAAACCGCCCATGGTGCTGGCAGCAGGACCTGAGAACACAGTTTCACAGGGTTTATTTCGAGAAACTTCAAGGGGAATGGTGCCGCCATCAGCTTTTAATATATGAACTTCGCCGGTAAGATTTCGCGCTTTGACAGCTTCATCGATTTCGTCTGCAAATTGCTTCCATTCTGCTATGGTCATGGCAGTATAATAAGCTGTGGCTGCCCGGCGCGGGAAATTAAGCTTATTGGATATTTCCGAACTGATGATAACCAGTATATCGGGGTATTTTTGTGCAAATGCCTGTTGAACTTGTTTTTCCAGGCTGTTATTACGGTTCGAAAACTTGCCGGCAATGGCTACTCTTTTAATACCTAATGCTTTTATCTGCTCAACCATGTTTAATATTTCATTTTTATCTGCAGCTTCTATAATATTGCCGCGGAAATCAACACTTCCCTGGATAAAATAAACATCAGAACAAATATCATAGGATTGGGGCGGCAGTCCGTGACCGGACATCAAGACCAGAGCAGTGCGTTCTCCGCGTCCCGTTGCGAGCATATTGGTTATAAGGGTGGTACTTAATACAATACGGGATATTTCTTTGTTTGCAGCTTTCAGTAATTCATCCAGCACTTCCCAAAGCGAAATTTTTAAATTGCTCTCATTGGTGGGTCTTTTGGCAGCTGCAATAATTGCGCCCTTATCAAAAAGAACCCCGTCAGTAAAAGTCCCGCCTACATCAATACCGATTAACATTAACTTCACCACCTCCAAATTTAATTTTGAAATTTTAAATTTTTCTGACCAAAAGAACATGCTGAAAAGCCCGAAAAGCAATAAAAATAAACTGTTTAAAATTCCATATTGACGAACATCACGAGCTATCTCATATGTCATTGCGAGTGCAGCGAAGCAATCCATCCATCGTCAAGTCATTTTGATTTCTCTAACGCTCGCAATTATCACGGGTAATAACCCGCCACGGTAAACGAAAAGCGTCAGATCGTTTTTTTATTTATGTAGTCAATTACCGGGGAAGATTGCCGCGCTGCGCTCGCAATAACAGGGAGGCGCTGCACTCCTCGTAATGACAAGTACGCTAGTTTCATAGCAATGACAAGCACACTAGTTATGTCGCATAATATGTCAACTACGAAAGCTGAGTTAATTATCCTACTTCTTATTATTAACTATTTCCTTCCAGCGATACAA
>JAQUBU010000214.1 GCA_028686565.1 Syntrophomonadaceae bacterium | reverse complement strand
CTGCACGGCTTTTCGCCATGACGATTACATCTCCCGGCGGCTTGCGCAATATTATCAAGTCCAGCAAGGGATCGTACGACACATCCGAAGGAGATATTAACGCCCGCTTCTATTAACTGGGTGCTAATACAAATTACTCTCTGATGTCCCAAACACTCCCTCATGTCTTCGAGACTTTTCATTCTATGGGAAGGACACATGTTCGTACTTAAATGATAAATTAAGGATTGCTTTTCTTTAGGTAAATCTGTATTTGCTTTCTTTAACTCATTAAAAACCTTTTTAGCAGCATTCTTAGTATTTAAAATTACTAATACGCTTTCAACCTTGTCCATCTTATCCAGAATAAAATCTTTTAATGTAGCTGCACTATAACCTCCAATAAGCCTTTCATCAACCAATTTTACACGTTTAAATTGCTCGAATTTCCAGTGCATATTTGCCATCATATTAGGATTTTCACTTAGCTTTAAAGGCATTTCTGTTTCTGATAAAAGTGGTTGTGTGGCTGTGCAAAGTACAATGGTTGCGTTGCAGATATTTGCGAGAAAATTAATTGCACTATTGAATATATTAATACATTTAATGGGAATTGCCTGAATTTCGTCAAATATTATTATTGAGTTTGCTAGGTTATGCATTCTCCGGACGCCTTGCGTACCTCCACTAAATAAAGTATCTAGAAATTGCACCATTGTCGTAAGAATAATTGGACTATCCCATCTCTCAGTTAAAAGTTTATACTTGTCTTGCTCGTCATCGTTGTCAGCGTCGATGTCAACAACAAGATTTGAATGATGTTCTAAAATCATTTCATCATGGCCCAAAATATCCTTTATCTCCCTAGCGTTTTGATCGATGATGGTCGTAAAAGGGATAATATAAAAAATTCTATCCTTATTGAATTTCTTTGCATGCGCCAAGGCATATCTTAAACTAGAAAGGGTTTTGCCCCCACCTGTCGGCACCGAAAGCTGATATACTCCCGGTTTGTTCTCCCCAAATTTCTTACACGATATAGAAACTTCTTCCCTCAATAAATCTATTTCACTAAGTTTCGGATAGCCTTTTAGTTTAGTTTCCAGTACATCTGCAAGTTCATTCCATAAAGCTGATTTATCAATATTCTGCTTTTGCTCTTTTCCTTCCATAAATGTATAGGTATCGTATCTATCTGCATCAATAACACAACTGAAAAGGTACTTTACTAGCATACCCGCAGCAAACTGTCTAAATTTAGCCGAATTATCTATCTTGTTGATTTCACCCAAAGTTGCTCTTATCTCTTCCTTTGATTTATTGAATAGATCGTTAATATACGCCATCTCAAAACATTCCGCCTTAAAATTAGACAGCGCTTCATCATAAAATATTTCTTTATCCGTATTCATTTTATTAGTAAATATATCAATACCACCAAGGTCTAAACAGTCTATAAGACCACCATGATGGGAGCAAATAGCCAATGAAATAAGCTGTGCTGTAAGCTTTTGGTATGGATCAGAGCCGGTTATATTATAAAAATTATCATAAATGAATTTCGCCCCTGCTGTGGAGTGGTTGATTGATCCCCTAAGAGATTTATCATTGGGATGCTGCGAACAGTAATGTATATAAGAATCAAATTTTGCTGTTCCCTTGCCCATATCATGAAGAATTCCAATTAATTCTCCTGTAGCAGCAAGTGAAATTTTCGTTCCATATTTCATAGACAGTTGAGCAACATTAAATAAGTGTTTCTTAACACTTTGCTTTTCTAAAGTTCTTGGATTAATATGAGCGCAAAACATATACTTACTCCTTCATAAAACAAAACTAATTGAACCGTCACAAACAATAAAACATTTATTACAAATTTCGCTTTCCTTTACCATATTTTACTACTTTTTTAAGTAATACGACTATGTTTTTTGTAATTTTTATTTTCGTATAAAGGAACGCCCCCTCGTTTATTTACGCAAAATATATATAGTAAAGCAGATGGGACGCAACCCGAACACGATAGAGTTTTACTGAGAGCTATGGCTTTTTTTCACAGATACGTCCCGAACGAGCTAAATATCCATGACTAAATTCATCGTTCAAAGGATAAACATTAATATCAATCTGCTTTTCTATACAATTATTAAATGCAGGGACGGAGCAGAAATGGAGTAGCTTGTGATTTGCAAAACCCCAGAAAAGTCAAATAAACCGAGTTTGCTCGGTTTACTTGGAAGACTTTCAATAATCAGTATGGGTGTTTTTAAGCTTGCTTATGCTTGGCTTCCCGAAGAACGGCCTTGTGTGAAAGGTTAACCCGACCCTGCCGGTCTATTTCGGTTACTTTTACTTCGATTTTATCACCGACATCAACTACATCCTTGACCTGGTTGACTCTATCCTCAGCCAGTTGAGAAATGTGTACCAGACCCTCTTTGCCGGATGTTCCCAGAACTCCTGGAATTATCTCTACAAAAGCACCAAATTCCATAATCCTCTTTACAGTTCCCATATAAGTTTTGCCTACTTCAACTTCAGATACTATGGACTCGATAAAGAAACGGGCTTTCTGGGCGGCTTCCTGGTCGGTCGCCATAATAAACAGGCTGCCGTCATCTTCTATATCAATCTTACAGCCAGTTTCATCAACTATCTTATGAATTGTTTTACCCCCGGGTCCTATAACTTCGCGAATTTTATCAGTGTTGATCTGCATTCTGATCATCTGCGGAGCGAAGGGCGAAAGTTCTTCATTAGGCTTATTAATGGCTTCCATCATTTTGCCCATAATAAACATTCTTCCGGCCCGGGCCTGCTTTAATGCTGTTTCAACGATTTCCCGGTTTACGCCGGTGATTTTGATATCCATTTGCAGAGCTGTGACACCTTTTTCAGTGCCGGCCAGCTTGAAATCCATATCCCCCAGGGCATCTTCAATACCCTGTATGTCACTCAGAATAGCAAACCGATCTTCTTCCTTGACCAACCCCATGGCAATGCCTGAGACGGGAGCCTTAATAGGAACCCCGGCATGCATAAGGGACAGAGAACTGCCGCATACGCTGCCCATGGAACTGGAGCCATTTGATTCCAAAACTTCAGATACTACACGAATAGTATATGGGAACTCTTCTTCGGAAGGAATTACTGCCATTAATGCTCTTTCAGCCAGCATACCATGGCCGATTTCTCTTCTCCCCGGTCCCCGCATGGGTTTGGTTTCACCTGTGCTGTAGGGAGGGAAATTATAATGATGAATGTAACGCTTGGTGGTTTCAATGCCTAGTCCATCAAGTCTCTGTTCTTCACTCATAGCACCCAGAGTGGTTACTGAAAGGACCTGGGTTTGTCCTCTGGTAAACAACGCTGAACCATGAGTACGCGGCAAGAACCCGACTTCGCAGGTAACGGTTCTGATTTCATCCAGCTTTCTGCCGTCAACCCTGTCACCATCTTCGATTATCATTTTTCTAACTACAGCTTTGAGTGTTTTATCAAGTATTCCAGAAACCTGTTTGCCAGCTTCCGGATAGATTTCAGCAAAGTGTTCGCGAATAGCCTTGTGTGATTCATCCATTTGGCTCTCGCGGGATTTTTTATCCGGATTCTTTACTGCATCCTCAAAAATGGGTGTGGCATATTCCTTAACCGCTTTTTCCATATCGGCATCGATTACCGGCGGGGTAAATTCCTTTTTGGGCAAGCCCACGGCAGCAATAATGGTTTCCTGGAAAGCAACGATTTTCTTAATTTCCTCATGGGCAAAGAATATCGCATCACGCATGGTTTCTTCGGGGAGTTCATTGGCTTCGCCTTCCACCATCATTATAGCTTCTTTGGTACCGGCTACTGCCATGTGTAATTCAGCCTTATGGAATTGTTCCACTGTGGGGTTGATTATTAGTTCTCCATCAACCATTCCAACTATAACTGCAGCTACCGGACCGGCAAAAGGTATATCCGAGATGCAAAGCGCAACTGATGCGCCGATAATAGCATTAACATCCGGGGTGTTGTCCTTTTCCACTGATAATACGGTTGCTACTACATGTATCTCATTTTTCCAGCCTTTGGGGAAAAGTGGTCTTATCGGCCGGTCAGTTAAACGTGCAGAAAGGGTAGCTTGCGAGGTAGCCCTTCCCTCTCTTTTTATAAAACCTCCGGGAATCTTTCCAACTGCATATTGCTTTTCTTCGTAATCTACGGTTAAGGGGAAGAAGTCAATTCCCTCCCGGGGATCTTTGGCGGCAGTTGCTGTCACCAGAACAACTGTATCACCATATCTTACTACTGCTGCGCCATTAGCCTGTTTCGCAACTTGGCCGGTTTCGATTACCAGCGGTCGCCCGGCTACTTCGGTTTTAAATCTCTGAACGATTTTCTTTTCCTCCTTTCTTAAAGGGACCTTCATCTGGTCATACCTGTTTCCCTATCTTTATTTTTTCCTTTTCAATTGAGCTCTATTCCGAGAACCCGGTTGCACTGCCATATTATAGTATGATGCTGCAAGCAGCATCATACTATAGTGTATCCTTAATAGTAACCAAACGCAGTATCAATGATACCCAAAGAG
>JAQUBU010000213.1 GCA_028686565.1 Syntrophomonadaceae bacterium | reverse complement strand
GGTCAAATAGGGACTCTTACACAGTTAAAAATAGAATTAAAAAATAAAGGTTTAAATTCAGAACAAATAGATAAAAAATTAGAGGAAATAAAGAAAAGTGAAGAATTTAAGAAATTACGATATGAATTTCAAATTGGTAGTAGTAAACAATTAGGTAAAGTTATGTATGAATTATTAGATTATCCTGTAAATAGAGTAACAAAAAGTGGAGCATGGTCTACTGACAAATTTGCAATAAAAGATTTAGCAGATGTTAAAACAGAAAATAAAAATAACTGGCTTAGTGGGGATATTATATCTTCAATAGCCGAATATAATTTACCTTGGGTTAAATCTAAGGATTCTATTTTAATAAATAGTTCGGAATTTTCTGAATATAAATATCCATTTACATACTTAGTTTCTGAATGGAAAAAAATGAATAAACTAAAAACAAACTTTTTTACAGATTTATTAAACAATAATACAGATGGATGGTATTTTCCGTCATTTAATATGACTTCAGCTGAAACAGCTAGAATAACTAGCAGAATACAGACACTCATAGGGCATTTAAAAAAATTAATAATACCTTTCTCTGATGATTATTATATGTTAATATGGGATTATGCTCAAATAGAGGCAAGATGTATGGCTGGATTATCAAATGTTGTATGGCTTGTTAATAGATTAAATAATCCTGAAAGTGATTATCATAGAGAAAGTGGAGCTGAATTAATGAATACAACTCCTGAAGATATGAATAAGAAACAAAGAGACGATATAAAAGCTCCAAATTTTGCTGTACCATATGGAATGGAAGAACCTGGATTGGCTGAAGTTTTATATGGAAGATCAACTGATGAAAAAATAAAGAAAGAAAATATAAGAAAAGCGGGATTACTACTTGCAAGATGGTATAAGCATAATTGGGAAATAAAAGCTACATTAGATGGTTATAGACAAAAGGCAGTAACACCTATGACTGACGCAGAATTACCTAAACATTTTAGGGGTATGAATATGGGCTGTGTTAGAAATCCTATAGGTAGAAGAAGATATTTTTCATTATCAGATATGTCTTATAGTTCTTTATCAAAAATAAAAAGACAAGCAGGAAACTATCCAATACAAAGTTTTGCAAGGGAAATATTTGTAACTTCTTATATAAAATTTGGATCAAGAATAAGAAAAGAAAAATTAGAGGATAAAATATTTTTATCCAATTTAGTGCATGATGAATTACATGTAATTGCGCATAAAAGTGTACATCCTTATAAATTATATAAAATGATATATGAAGAATGTGTAATAAAATTAAAGGGACATCCTACATATTTTGTTGGAATGAATATAGTAAATAATTGGTATCAAGGAAAAGACGACTTATACGAAGCTCCAATATTATTTGCACAGGAAAAAATTAAAGAATATGAGTCCGGAAAATATGATGATATTACTTGGTTAGATAATCCTGTCGATTACGTATTAAAAGATATAAAAGAATATATGTTGAATAGATTTAAGAAAGAAATATTTAGTTTACAGGATAATTTAACAGCAGATAATGTTGACATGGAATTAATAATGTCTAAATTTAAAAATTATTTCTTAAAACCAAGAATTAAAATGTTCATTGGAGCATATAGGGAAACATATCCTGGATTATCTAAGGAGGAAAAGGAACAGGATACAATAAAAGCATCAATAGAGAAACTATTATTAGATGTATTTGGTAAACCTATAACTGTTAGATACTCTAAAGATGATATAAGAATAATTGAAGCACCGAGTAGTTCAGATGAAGTTTTTGAAGAAATGAATTTCGAATTAGATATAGATTTAGATGATAAATATACAAAAGAAAAAGAAATTGCTGATGAAGCATATATGTGTGATGAAGATGATGAGGAATATTTAAATTTTAATATAGAATTAAATGATAAAAATAAAGATGATGAGGATATAATATTAAAAGATTATAATACTGCTACAGAAAAAAAAGAAATTTGGAAACTTATAGATTTTGGTGTTAAAAATAAATTATATTCTAATAAATCCAAGGTTGTTTTAGAAGATCCATTTAATAATTTTATAGTAGATATATCTTCTATTTCTGTTGAGAAATTTAGAGAAGTATGTAATTATCTTAATAGTTTTCAGGATAATAAGGGTATGCCTTTATTATTTAGAAAGAATAAAAAAATAATAAATAGTAACAGGAAAGTTTTAAATGTTGATAAAGAAAAATTAGAGAATATACTAAATAATTAAGAATGGGGGTAAATTCTATACTTGTATCTGATGCTAAAAAAATAGGAGTTATACCTGAGGATTGGCACGATATAGTAAAGGACTTATGCATATGTAAACAGCCTTTACACATAAGTGAAAATAGAAAAAAATTATGGTGTCCAAATATACGATGTCAAATAAAAGTTGCAAAAAGAATGGAATCTATGCTTCGAGGATTAGGTGTAAAAGGTATGGGTTATGCTTATTGTATGGCATTTGTAAGGCAAAACAATTTAATTTATCATATAGCCATATTGGGTGCAGGTTTAGAAAAGCATCCAAAATCTGTAAGTGAAGATATACGCTTAAGAAATATGTACGTTATACGGGAAGAATTAAAAAAACCAAGAACATATAAAGAAGCTGTGCAATTACTTGATTTACCTGGATTAGATGCAACAGCATTAAAAGTATTTAGGGGTATAAAAAATTATTCTGATTTTATATCTAAAGTGAAAATGATTGAAGGAAAGTTCCCTTTAATATCTTTTATAGCAAAACAAACTGGAATCTATGGAAAAAGCACATTAAGTATAGCTAAAACATTAAAAGATTTTGAAAAAGATTTATATTTTATAGATAAAGTATTTAATTTAGAAAACGATTCGACATACACATGGAATGTAGCAATAACAGGAAATATAGTGGATGAGTGTAAATTATCTAGAAATGAATTTCCGGCATATGTGAAGAATATAAGCAATGGATTAATTAGTATAAGAATATCGAAAGCATATCAAAGTGTTAAATATATAATAGCAGATTATCCTTCAAATTCTGAAACATATCGAGTTGGTTATGAAAGAAATAAAAGAGCGGGTGGCGGAATACTTTTAAACTCAAAAGAATTCTGCGACAAAGTAAGGGAGGCGACCAGTAATAATGAGTAATATTAAAAACACAAACATATTCGGCGATAATTCTGAATTATTGATCGAAGACCTTGAAAAAGAGTTAAGTAAGGTAAATGATGAGTATACGGATAATAAAGATATAAATTACGAAAATTTTAGTGAACTAGAATTTGACTTAGAAAAGACATTAGATACAGATATAGAAATGAAGGAATTAAATTTTGATATTGGTGATGATATAAAATTTATAACTTCAGAGTTAACAGAAGAAAATTTAAGAATATACGACGAAAAAATATTAGATAGTATAATAAATTTATTTGAAAATAATTACAGAGATTTATTATCTATAATGGACGGTAACACTACAAGAATAATAAGTTTACAATTATCAAAAAGTCATATTGATACAAGAAATATAAATAATAATTATAGCGGGGAAATAGCTGGATTTAGGGATTTTCTTTCTAATAGACAAAATAATGCTTTAGATACTGATACTGATGAATTACTTGAAAATAGCGAAGAAATCATAGCTAATTATTTAAGTAATGTAAAAGGGGAAAATATAAGGGCATATCAGTTAAATGGTGAAAAATATAGAGTTCTTGTAAGAGATTTGAAAAAAATATTAAATGAACATATTAGTCTAATAGAGAATTTTAAAATACAAGCTAATAAATTAGAATTGCATAAAAAAACAAAAAATATAGAAACATTAAATTTAATTAAAAATTATGCGGACGATATAAGAAAAATTCAAGAAGTATTTTATGTAAAGGAACTGATAGGTGAAGTTAAGGGAGTAAATACTTTAGAAGAAGGTATATTAGATAATAAATTACTAATAAACGATTGGTATATATGCGGAAATTGTAATTCTAGAGAATTATTGAAAAATGATTTTGTAACAAAAAACCTATTTAATAAAGCAGACATTCCAGCATCAAAGAAAAAAAGTTCGATATATTGCACATTTAAAACAAATATTTGTTCAAATTGTAATTCCACAAATATTTTACCATTAAATTGTATGGAAAGTTTGATAAAGGAATTAGCTGAATCTTCAAGAAAGGAATTAGTGAGTACACAATTGAAAGATTCGGGATTAGTATCAACTAAATTATCATATAGCGAACTTAAAAAATATATAGGCGATGAAATAAAAATTGAGTATTCATATTCCGATACTAATGAATTAATTAATAAAGATATATACACGCTTTCAAATTATATAAATGAGTACAAAGAAAAACAGATAAAATTTAATGAAAAATGCAAAATGTTTAATTTATTGAAGAAATGTAAAAAAGATTCAAAAATATTAAAAAATGTATTTTTTAAATATATTTTAGATAAATCTAAAAAAGTAACAAATGAGGATGAAATGTATAAAGATATACATAAGAGAATATGTGGAGGTATGCAAA
>JAQUBU010000212.1 GCA_028686565.1 Syntrophomonadaceae bacterium | reverse complement strand
CTCATTGGTGAAAGAGGAAGAGAAGTTCGAGAATTTTTGGAGCGCGATCTGGGGGAGGAAGGCCTGTCCCGGTCAGTAGTGGTAGTAGCAACATCTGATCAGCCTGCACTGGTAAGACTTAAAGGAGCTTTCGTAGCCACCAGTATTGCTGAATACTTTCGTGATCAGGGTAAAGATGTTCTGCTTTTGATGGACTCCGTGACCCGCTTTGCACTGGCTCAGCGTGAAGTAGGTTTAGCTATAGGTGAGCCGCCGGCAACTAGGGGGTATACCCCTTCCGTTTTTGCGTTACTGCCCAAATTACTGGAACGCGCAGGGACTTCTGAAGAGGGGAGTATTACTGGTTTATACTCGGTTCTGGTTGAAGGTGACGACATGAACGAGCCTATTACCGATGCCGTAAGAGGTATATTGGATGGACATATAGCCTTGAGCCGAAGTATAGCAGCTTTAAACCTTTATCCTGCCATTGATGTGGGACAGAGTATAAGCCGCGTTATGATTGATATTGTTGCAGACGCTCATATGAAAAACGCGAACCGTTTCAGAAGCCTATTGGCAACTTATGAAGAAGCTAAAGACCTTATCGATATAGGTGCTTACAAAAGAGGATCCAACCCGCGCATAGATGAATCGGTTACTCTCATTGATAAATGTCGCGATTTTTTAAAACAAGATATCTATGCTGAATCTTCGCTTATTGATACCCTTGCAAAACTGGAACATGCTGTGCAAAAGTAGAGGTGTTTAATGAAAGCTTTTCGCTTCAGGCTGCAGACCAAATTGGATATATCCGTTCGGCAGGAGCAGCTAGCACGTGATGAACTGCAAATCTGCATTTATGAACGTGACCGCATTATAGAGAGACTTGAAGAAGCGGGAAGCCGTTTAAATGCCTTGGAGCAAGCCATTAGAGATTTTAATTGGCATGAACATGGTTTCCAGGAACTGTTGATTAAGAAAGAATATATACCGGTCATTAAAAATCAAATAAATAATATTGAGCAGTTATTATATAATGCTGAAATGATTCTGGAAAAAGCCCGCAAAGTATTGATGGCAAGAATTAAGGAAGCTGACACTATGAAGAAACTTAAGGAAAAAGACTGGCAGGAATATCTTCATCAACTTGCTCTGGAAGAACAAAAGATAGTGGATGAAATTGCCATTAATAATCACTATCGCAAGCATATATCGTAATTAATCTTTGTTTACGGGAGAGTTTTTATATATGGCCAAGATTTTGCGCAAAATCAAAATCATGTTTTATCTGCTTCTAATCCTCTTTATTATAGGGGGAGGAGCTTATTTGCTTATGTATCTAAATGTCTTTTCCACCCCGGCCTTTATTAATAACATACCTTTTTTGGGCAGTTATATTTCTAATAGTATGGACAAAGTGTCGGTCATTCAGTATGAGCAGGTGCTGAAAGAAAAGCAGCGTATTGCTCGGGAGAATGAAAGATTACAGAAAATACTTGAAGAGAAAAGGACAGAGATGGAGGAAGCTCAAGCTGTTATTGCTGACACTAAAAATAGTTTAAAAGTAACAGAACAGGATGATGATGAACTTAAGGAAGAGATTGCTGATTTGAACAATGAAATACTGGACTTAAAAGCCAAGCAGGAAAGCAAATCTGCCGCTTATAAAGACATGGCCGTATATTTTTCCGAAATGAAAGCTAAAAATGCGGCCGATATATTATCTCGTTTAAGTGATGAAGATATTATAGGTATTTTTTCTGCTATGGACAATGATTTAGTAGCTGAATTGATGGAAAATATGGAGCGTGACAAAGCTGCCAATATCAGCAAAAAGATGTTGGTGGCAACTCCTTAGTTAAGATGTCAGAAATGAGGGGAGAGTACCCCTTGTTCCTGACCTCTTAAAAAAGGGGATTTCAAGTAAAGGAGGTGAAATATTGGCGCCAATGCAAATGGTAGAAATGCAGAAAACCATACCGGCTATGTCCAGGAAAACAGAAAAACCAGCTATGGCTGCTCCCAAAGCTAAAACAAATTCAAATGCGAGCAGTTTTAACCAGCATTTGCTAAGACTTACCAGGAGCAAAAATGGAAGCACAGAGCAGGGCAAGAAGGATGTGGCTGCAGCAGAACGTCCTGAGGAGAACAGCACAACCCTGTCTTCCAAAGTATTTACCAAGCAACCTGAGGCAAAAAGTAATCTGTTGATTCAAAAGCAAACAGAGCAAAGCTCGCCGGGTGATTTTGAGAAAGCAACTGCTATTGTTGAAGAAGAACAGGACAGTACTGTTCAAGGGGAATCAAGCAAGATACTCTTAGCAGAAATACCGGTATTAATTAGTCAGGAAAATATCCCTGAAATGCCTCAGATAGAAGCTGGGACACTAGAGATTCCATCATCAAATGCAGATGCCGGTGATCTTATTGCTGATTTGCCGGATTTACTGAATGTACTGCCAAAAGATGCTGCTCAAACCAGTCCGGCCCAGGAAAAACTTATACCTCAAGGAGAAGATCAGAAGGTAAAAATGGATGGGTTGCTGCAAGCAAAGGTCGAGGAAATGGATTCAAGCAAACTAGCTGCAGATGCCTGCTCTAATCAGGAGATGCCAATTAATGAAACTGCAGTAAACTAAGACGACAGTTTGCCAACTCAAGCTGCCTCAGTCAAGCAATTGCCTGACAAGTTATCAACGGCGAAACAAGAATTAGCTGAAACAAAGCCATTACTAAATGAGACCATTCAAGCTCAACTCGAAATGACTGCAGACAAACAGGGGAAGACTGCGCATATTGAAATTGAAGCAGAAATCATTTCTAATCGTGAACAGCTTGTAAAAGAAGCATTAACCCTGAGTGAACCACAGGCAACAAGCATGGCATCACTTATGCAGACTGGATTGGCCGGTAAGCAAATTGCTAAAACTGCAGCCCCGAATAACTCACAGGCAGCAGATCAAGAATTCGAAATAACAGTAACCCAAACAAACCTGGGCGATCAAAAAACCATGATATCGTCAGAAGCAGATAAAGCTGCCGTAACTGACAAGGCAATTCAGATGACAGCAAACAAGGAAGCTGGAATCTCCCAAGGCAAAAATGAATTGAATTATAACACCGCAGCCGGGCATAAGCAGGAAGCTGCCAGCCCCAAAACCGAATCTGCAGCTACCGATATTAAAAAGCTTATAGAATTTGAAAGTAAACGTCCACAGTCTGGTAAAGCCGAAGTGACTCAGTTAAAAAATGAGGTTGCTCCTAACCAGAAAGCAGAAGGTGAAGCAAGTTCCCTATTATTAGGCAAAACTGCTATGGAAACTGAAAAAACGCAAATCTTTCGCAATGTAAATACCCCCACACCAGCGAACCTGACCGCTGAACCTGAACAGGTCCTGGAGCAGTTGGTGAAAAAGGCGGAATTGATGGTCAAGCTCAATTCATCCGAGATGAAAATTCAATTGCAGCCTGAATTTTTAGGTAAAATGACAATCAAAATAATACTTGAAGAAGGATTAGTAACGGCCAAGTTTATCACTGACAGCCATCAGGTCAAGCATATGCTGGAAAGCAATCTGAATACCCTCAAGCAGTCATTGGAGGCTCAGGGGATACGAGTGGAAAAAACCGAAGTCAATGTTCAGTTGAATAACGGCGGGATGTTTGACGGTTCAAATCAAAACTCCCAGGAATCCTGGCAGCGACACCAATTTATGAGCAGTCAATCCCAGCAAAACTACACTGAACAAGGATACCAGACAGGAACAGGAAATGATGATTTCCTGGAAAACAGCATTATTGAGCAAGAATATGGCATAGACAGTAACGGGACTATGAATTTTCTAGTTTAGGAGGTGAATAAATGGCAACTAGTGAAGTAAGATATGAACCCGCTCCCTGGCTAAAAACCGAGAGTACTACTTCCACAACCAAAACCAACAGCCCAAACAGTTCTTTGGACAAGGATGCTTTCCTAAAGCTCTTGTTGACCGAACTCAGATACCAGGACCCGATGGAACCGGTAAAAGACAAGGAGTTTATGGCTCAGATGGCCAGCTTCAGTTCACTTGAACAGATGACTAATTTAAATACCGGTTTTGGTAAACTTTCGAGCAACATTACCGAAAACCTGCTTCCAGGTTTAATGCTGCAACAATCCAGTACCATGATTGGGCGGGAGGTGACTTATACAAATCCAGAAGATGCAACAGCTTCGCTTACTGGTGTAATTGAATCCGCGCTCATTAAGGACGGAGTATCATATTATGTTATAGACGGCAAGGAAATTGCCATGAGCAAAATATCCAAAATTGGCGAACAAAGTACATCAATTGACCAGGCGGTTTTGGTTGAAATTTTATATAGACTGGATCTATTGACTTCTCATCTAATACCGGGAGAGGATGACTAGTATGGACAACCGGATATATTTTCCCCAACCACAAGTTGTGCAGCCGGGCACTACCCGCAAGGACAAAACGCTCAAGCCACTGACAGGGGCAAATTTTGGGCAGGTTTTGGACCAAAAACTGCAGGGAGAACTGAAATTTTCCCAGCATGCCCGGGAGCGGTTAAAATCCCGCAATATAGAG
>JAQUBU010000211.1 GCA_028686565.1 Syntrophomonadaceae bacterium | reverse complement strand
AATTGTGAAAATGTCCAAAATACCATAAATCGGGCTGGTATTTCTGCAACACCTGAGAAAGCATGGCCCGGCAGGGATCGCTGGCAAATATTCCGGCATAAATATCCGGAACAATCTGAAACTCCAAGGTGCTGGTATGGGATATTACTATATCCACTTTCGTGTCTTCGCTGGGAAGATTTGCTATATCTTCAGGAAGAATAATTTCCTGCTGGAACCAGTCATATCCTGGTGTGCGTTGTCTTTTATCAACTGACTCGGCCCCACCCATAAATAAGACATTACGACCATCCGGCAAAGTTAAGACACTGCCCCGTGGCATGTAAAACAGATTGAGACCTACTGCTATGGGGCATGATGAACCGTGCTGTTTACAAAGCTTGCGCAGATTTTTATGATCCTCATGGTTACCGTCACAAAAATAAATCGGTATCTGGTTATTGAACATTTTCCGGGAATACTTATATTCCGGCCGTCCCGGCCAATAACCGAAGTCACCTACCTGTAAAACCATATCAGGTCTGTCTTCATTAATTGTTTCCATCATTGTTTTCCAGTCACCCTCCACATCACCCATAATGCAAATTGCCTGGTTCATTCTTTTTCCTCCTCTCCTTATCAAAAGGGCTACTGGCAAAAGCCTTATTCAGTATTCCGACAGGAGTCCAGCTTATTAATCTCCCGAAAGTGTTCGTTGTTTGCTACCAGTTGGTGATAGGTTACCGGGCAATAATGGTTAATGTCTACACCTGCATTTAGCATATTGTCGTGTGTTAAGTAATAATTAAACCCTTCGCCCGCAATCCCATTATGAATATGACCAAACACCAGCACACTGTTGTGATGAGAACGGGGCCACTGTACCATAGGGAAATGGCATAATACTAGGTGTCTGCCAGCATCCGTTATCTCCTTAATCTGGCTGACGCTTTCAAAGTATTTATCCAGCTTCATCTTCTACTGTACCAAAAGGGCGATTACTGAGCCTTATAACGGCATTATGTCCAAAGTGAGTATCTGCTATATAGTAAATAGCCATAAACAAATCTCCTTATTTTTACGGTTTTATTTTCTTAGCTTATTCAACTGGTTTGGTGAAGCACCCAGGGAATCCCCAGATGCTTCTCTCAAGTACTGCTGACCAACCCTATGGAGAAACTATCTGAAACCAATAGGGTTGTTGAATGAAACTTTCAAATTATTCTCGGCCTCCAGGATACGAGCTACCGCTTCTCTTAAGTCATCACAGCTTAATTTTTTTAATTCATCATCCGATAGATCTTTAGAAAAATCCAAACTTGATGCCCGGATAGTAATAGCCTGTTCTAACAGCCGGCGCCCCTCCCGGGCATTGCCATAGTTCTCTTCCTTGCTTCTGGCGGTAAAAAAGTCTACTACAATATCACACCAACCTTCTTCCAATACCCACCCGATATTCTCCGCCATAAGGCCGAAGATTTGCAACATTTCCTGATCCGGCGAATAACTGGGAAAGTTGAAGTGAAAAGTAATTCGTGAAGAAATACCGGGATTGGCCCGCAGGAAATCCCTCATCTTATTGTTTTCCGCCTTAATGTCGCCCCCGTAGCCTGCCAGTATAACCAGTTTGTCGCGGGCGTGTTTTTCCAACTCAACGCATAGCTGGGCCAGGGCTTCTTGTGAAAATATATCCATTTCTCCATTATAGGATGCAGCCAATGAGTATGCTTCATCCAGAAAGATGGCATCGTTGTCTTCGAATAAACGCGCGACCTTTGAGGCCGTATGACCTACATAGGGTGCTTTCAGTTCAGCCGCATTTATATTTAATAGTTTTCTGCCCGGCAACAGGTTTTCTTCAAATAGTATGTCGGCAAAGCACTGGGCCATCTCGGTCTTACCTACACCTGGGGGACCTGTGAACAGACAAGTGTTATGCGGGGCCAGACCTTCTGTTTTCAACCCAGCCTTCTACCGCCGTTCCCGCAGCTTCAAAATATTTACTGTTTCCATAATCTGTTTTTTAACCTGTTCCAAGCCCCAAATCTTTTTATTCATCTGCTCAACTGCATTGTCTGGCGACTCCATTTGTTCCTGGGATTTGTTTTGCCACAGTTCTGTTAACGATTTGCCTACGAAGGAAAAGTCCTCCGAGTTTAAAACAGTTTCAGCATCTTTATTTTTTAGGGCAACAGCCTTATTAGCCATTTCAATAATAGTTCGATTTCCAGAAAATCGATTTCCTCGTCTCTTTTTCAATGTTTTTAAGAGCTCCACCATGTCAACCTCAGGTGCTATTTCATATCCATGCCGGGCAACAGCAGTTTTTAATACCATCTGATAGTATTCAGATTCTATATGGGGCTCTTCGATTTTAAAGACAGGATAATTATGCGTCCAATAGATATCTTCGACTAATCCCTGGTTATTATGGTCACCTAAACGGCCCATTAAGGGACGCGGGAAGTTTTTAGGCGACTCATCTTCCATGCAGATTATCCAAATGCTTCTATGGGTTTGCTCCAGTAGTTTAAGTTTTTCAAGCAAATCGCTGCCCAGTAACCATTCTGACTCAATTATTACAATCAGAGGTATTTCTTCGTAGGTAGCCCACCAGGGTGGCTGTGTGTTCTGTTCCCGTTGTGCGGCATACTCTAACCCCATCGGGCCAGAGAAATCGAAAACTGGAACTGGCCTGTTTCCATACCAAGCGCTCAGATCCCGACTTTTGATTATCGGAAGCTTGCGCTTGCACGGGAAGTTTTCTTTCTCGAAAAAGTAGTCTCCATCTTCATCCAACAGAGGGGAAAAATACTTTCATGCTAATAGCCCCAGCTCTTTTTCTGCCAAAAATAGTATCTTCTCGGGTACTTTTTTTGCAATTTCGTTCAAAACATCCAGGTGCCTGCCACACTCAAAATCCTGGCTCAGTTCTTCGAAGGTTTCTTCCGGAACATCGATATAGTTGATTATCTGCATCTGCTCCTCATCTGTATTAACAAGGTTCTTTATCTCGCAGTCGATAATCTTAAGTAACATTTCTCCTTCCTTACTCTGAGAGTTATCTTTGTCAAACAACATAATTAAATCATCCGGCAAATCATCATCTGCCGGTTGCTCCTGATTTTTTTCCGACCATGGATTTAAAAATGCGACTACAAAGCGGGCCATTTCTTCATACTCCTGGCTTTCCGCAATAGTTTCAGCCAGAATACCAATAGCCCCAGGCTCCTCTTGCAGGGTTTGAATGATTCGGCGATAACTGTTTTTGGAGCTCTTAATATCAAATGTTTCAAAGATAAGGTTTTTCCAGGCATGCATCTTCTTAGATCCAATCTCACATTGGAGAGCAGCCCTCATGGCCGCAGCGTTTGCCTCTGCACCATACGATTTGGGTTTAATCATCGGTACATCCCTCCAGTTCTACTAATACCTGATGCTTAGGAATTATCAATTATTCAGGCAACCTGCAGACACGGCATTTGCCAGAATTATAATAATTTACTTGCTCATATATTTTTTAAACATTATAATTACAGTTAGGTTACCAATCATTAACTTTCCTGCCGTAACTATAGCACCTGCAATCCCCCTACCTCAACATTTCTAGAAGACAATTAAACGCATTTAGCAAAATCATTAGAACGTCTGCAAGTGATTCGAATGCTGTTAAAATTTAGGTACTGTATCTTATCAAAAAAACACAACGTCTATCGCTTTTTTTAAAAACACCAAACCCTTATCTTCGATTTTCTCCTTCATCCTTAGTTTCTGAAAAAAAATTAGAGCACAGCAAGAAACCCAGTATTACTGGTACTTACAGTTGAATATTTTCTTACCATGTCGAGCAATATTCATAGTTATAAAAACGATTTGCTGAAACGAATTGGCATAGAAGATTCTTCGGGATGTGCTTCAGGGGTTTTAATATATATGGCATTAAATAACCCGGTACCTGTTTATGGCTGTATCGGAATAATATCAATAAATAAAAGCCGGTAATTATCTTTAACCTGTTCATCAGCATGAAAATGCCCGAAAAACCAGTGTTTGAATTTAAGCTTTTCCTCGATTAGGTCAAAGAAAGTGTTCAATTCCGACTCTTCTTTTTCATAGCACATAAACTTCATCATATTATTGGATATGGTATGGCTAAAAACATAATCAACGCTCCAATTATATTTTTCCAGGTTCCTTAAAGCTTCCTCATATTCCTCATAGGTAGGCAACTCCTCGGGCCACCAGCTTTTGCCGGGCTTCCTAAATTGTTTATCTATTGAACTGCCTCCCCCCATAGTAAATATTGTTTTCCCATCTATCTCATAAACTTGTCCTCGCATCAGGTGAATAATACTGTCATTTATGAAATGCACCTTGCCACCTTGCCATTCCACAACCTCATACCGTTTTAATAAATCAAAGTTTTCGTGGTTTCCATCTATGAATAAGGTTGTAAAATTACGGTCTGCTAGCCACTTCCTCCAGTACAAATCCTCTTTACCATCATTCCAAGCCAACCCAAAATCCCCCATTATTGCGACATAGTCTTCCTTGGTCATACTATATTGTTCAGGGAAATTAGTAGTATTAAGTTTTCTAATATCCAATTCACCATGGGTATCACCGG
>JAQUBU010000016.1 GCA_028686565.1 Syntrophomonadaceae bacterium | reverse complement strand
TTGGCGATTAAACAATACCATAAAAGGGCATACTTTTTCATTTTTCTGTTCTTTTTATTTAGTTATTCTTTGAAATTAAGACCTGAGAGCCATCGCGGCAGCGATTTCGTTCTTCTCCTGTCATATTTTATGACAGGAGAACCGTCCCCGTGTCAAAAGAACCGTCCCCTTGTCAAAGGAGAACCGTCCCTGTGCCTTAGCTAAATCCAAGCAAGTTAAGTCCAGTAATAGCATCAATGCTGCGCACAGCTTCACTGCCCAGTATCTCAATTAATACAATTTCTACGACCAAATATACTTTTGAGTCCTTCCTGATACAGCCGGTAATAGGCTCGTCGCCCCGGCCCAGTGAAGCATGAAGGTGAATCACCGGTTTACCGGCTTCACTAAATACAGTAGCGATGCCCAAGATCTCATGTCCGTTCTCCAATTTCCGCCAAACTGGCTGGGGCGGCACAGAACATTTTTCTGGTCCCACAACCAGGGAACAATTTTCTAGCGCACCGATCATAAACATAACCGCTGATTGAACATTTTCAATCTCCAAGAGTTTATTAATTTCCGCCAAAAGGTCATCACCATGCTCGACTTTAGCTACTATTATTCTTCCTATACTTCCCTGACGATATTGCAAATTGTTTCCCTCCTCAAATTAAGTCAATCAAGGGCAAGGCAAAAGAACCGTCCCCTTGATTGACCGGCAATCTTTTTCCCAGCCATTGGACAAAATGTTGTACTATAAATTATACAAGAGTAAGGCCTTAGCGTCATCAGAGTTAAAGGATTAGGTGGTGAAGATATTTTGGTGTCTTGGACCAAAGAACAAGAGGATGCCATTTTTGCTCGTAATAATAATTTATTAGTAACGGCATCAGCTGGCTCTGGTAAAACTGCAATATTGGTGGAACGTATAATTCAACTGATTTGCCGGGATAGAATTGATCTGGATAGGCTTTTAATTGTAACCTTTACTAATGCAGCTGCAGCTGAAATGCGTCAAAGGATCAGTGCTGCTCTTTTAGCTGAAATGGATCAGGAAAACGGCAATGAAGAGCAATTGCGCCGCCAGTTAAATCTTCTCTCCCGTTCCTCCATAAGCACCTTGCATGCTTTTTGCACTGACATAGTAAGAAAACACTTTCATTTATTGGAGATCGACCCTAATTTTCGGATTGGCAATAAGACCGAGACGGAATTGATTAAATTGGAAATAATCGAAGAATATTTTGAGGAGGAGTATGAAAAGGACTCCGAGCTTTTTCTGGGTTTGGTAGAAATGTTTGGAGCCAATATGAATGACCTGCCTTTTCAAGATTTATTTTTGCGTACTTATGAATTTATTCAGAGTCAGCCTTACCCTTTGCAGTGGTTTAGAGACAGCATTGCCAGATTTAATTGTGATGAAGAAGGTTTTGCAGAAAGTTCTTGGGGATTTGCTTTAATCAAGGAGTTAAAAATAAAACTCCAGGCTGCCCATGATGTTTTTGAAGCAGCCAGGCTTTTAACAGAGCAAGCAGCAGGACTAACAGCATATCAGACCGCCATTCTTGATGATTTGCAGATTGTCCGGGAATTACAGGAATCATTAATGATGGGAATTAGTTCTTTCCATGAGCATGCCAAAGAAGTCAAGCACAAGAAGCTAGCCAGGATATCAAAATCTGCACAAGTTGATCCCGAATTACAGGAAGAAGTAAAGCTCCATCGGGACGATGGCAAAAAACTGATAGCAGCTATGCGTGATTTAATGGCCCGCAGTCCAGCTGAATATATCGAGGATTTACACCGGATCTATCCGTTTATGGACTATCTTGGTGATATGTTAAGTAGTTTCAGCAAACGCTATCAGGAAAAAAAAGCTGAAAAGGGGATACTTGATTTTAATGATCTTGAACATATGGCTTTGTATGTTCTTGCAAATGAGCCGATAGCTAATGAATATCGCCGTCATTACCTTTATATTTTTGTTGACGAATATCAGGACAGCAATCTCGTTCAAGAAACTATTCTTAACTTCATAAAAAATAAAGACAACCTATTTCTAGTAGGAGATGTAAAGCAAAGTATTTATCGTTTTCGTTTGGCTGACCCCTCATTATTTATGGAGAAACATCAAAAGTACAGTAAAGCCAAGGATGTGCTTCATCGCCGTATTGACTTGAACAGGAACTTCCGCAGCAACTGCGAAATTATTAATGCTGTCAACTATATTTTTACGCAAATTATGAGCAGGGAATTCGGAGAGATTGATTATGATGAAGATTCCCGCTTATATGCTGGTCTACAAACAGATTGCCAATGTGCTGCAACTAATGATGCATTATTATTAGCAGAACATGATTTATCGTTTTCTGCGCTAAGTGTTGAACCGGAGCTTTATATAATAGAAAACAAACAAAACGCCAGAGAGAGTTTTATTGACTCCCAAGCCAATGAAGAAAGTGAAAATTACGATGAAGAACTGGTTGACAGCAGCAATGAAGAAGATGCCCAGGATTTAGAGCTTGAAGCTCGTCTGGCAGCTATTCGTATTAAAGAATTAAGTAAAATGGATTTCTTTGACCGTGCCAGCATGACCTGGCGGAAAATTGAATATAGGGACATTGTTGTTCTGATGAGAGCAAGCCGAAATTCTGCCAATGTGTTTCTGGAACACTTCTTACTTCAAGGAATACCATCTTATGCTGATATTGAAAGTGGATATTTTGAAACATTGGAAATTGAGCTATTTATTAATTTACTCAGGTTAATAGACAATAAATATCAGGATATACCGCTATTGAGTGTATTACGCTCACCCATAGCCAACTTCACAATTGAAGAACTCATTAAAATCAGAATCGAATCGCCCCGTGAACAAAATCAGATTCCAGCATTTTATAAAGCAGTGCAATATTATTGTGAAAACCAGGATGATGATTTAGCAGTAAAATTAGAGAATTTCTTGAATAGACTGAAGGAATGGAAATCAGAAGCTCGTTATATGCGGATGGACGATTTTATATGGAAGCTGTTTTTGGATACGGGATATTATTATTATGCAGGAGCTATGCCTGGAGGACTGCAACGCCAGGCTAATTTGCGAATTCTATATGACCGGGCGCGGCAGTTCCAAACTACCTCTATTAGAGGTTTGTTCAAATTTATTAAATTTGTGGATAAGCTGCGGGCGAGCAAGGGAGATATGGGTAATGCCATGATTTTAGGGGAAAGAGACAATGTGGTCAGGATAATGAGTATTCATAAAAGTAAGGGACTGGAATTTCCGGTAGTTATTCTGGCAGGGATGGGAAGAAAGTTTAATTTGCGAGATACGTCCAGCCCAATATTGATGCATCGGGAATTAGGTCTTGGACCACGCTATATTGATCCTGCTTTAAGAACTCGGCAGGATACTATTGCCCGGCTAATCATGCGAAACGTGATAAAAATGGAAAGTCTGGCTGAGGAAATGAGAATACTCTACGTAGCCATGACACGACCCCAGGAAAAGCTTATTATGGTAGGCACTGTACGAAATATGGACAGGTGCTTGCGAAGTTGGAGCAAGGTTGTAAATCCCTACAATCTATCCAGAGGTAAAAGCTATTTAGATTGGCTGGGAGCAGCATTAATCCGCCATGTTGATGGGGGAACGCTTCGGCATCCGTATACTGTTTTCCTGGAAACAGACAGTCTAATTGATGATGACTCCCGATGGATAATAAAGAGGATTGATCATTCTTTCTTACAGCAGGAAGAATTGATAAGAAAGCTTGAAAAGAACGACATAGCGGAACTGATTAAAGGCAATACATTGATAACAGAAAGCAAGGAGAGGACAACGGTTTGGGAGCAGCTAAACTGGGAATATCCATATCAGGAGGCAGCTCTGATTCCATCAAAATTAACGGTAACTGCACTTAAAAATATTAAAAATAGAAACCTGGAAAACTTACGGGTCATCCTTGAACCAATGGTGTCCGGAATCGGGCTAAGGGATCGGAAAATGGAAGCAGACAAGAAATATTCAGCCGCCCAGAAAGGAACCATCATTCACTTTATCATGCAACACCTGGACTTTTCGAAGACGGGTACCCATAAGATTGTTAATGAACAAATTCTTAACATGGTAGATAATGGACTATTGGAGCAAGAGGCTGCAGCGGCCATAGAAATTAAAAAGATAGTTTACTTTTTTAAATCTGATATTGGGCAAAGAGTTTTGAATGCCGACAGAATATATCGTGAAGTACCGTTTAACCTTTTAGTAGAGGCCAGCGAGGTAATTGAAGGGATAAATAGTGATGAGACCATGTTAATTCAAGGGGTGATTGACCTTTGTTTTCAAGAAGGTGAACAATTGGTTCTGGTGGATTATAAAAGTGATTGGATTGATGAAGGGAAGGAAGAGGAGATTGTCGAGAGATACCGATTGCAGCTGGAATGGTATAAGAAAGCTCTTGAACGCATAGAAAAGCGGTCAGTTAAAGAAAGCTATCTTTACCTTTTTCATATTAACCAGGCAATTCGCGTAGATATCTAGTGGTTCTGCCCTAAGTCTAACAACTATTAATTCAACTTTCGAAGTTGACATTGAAAGAAATTTGTAGCTTTTGAGCGAAGGAGTAGGTGCTAAGAAAGTTATGAATTTATTTCGAGTGTGAAACTTGTACTATTGATTTACGAGAAAGACATTAGCTTTAAATCAAGTTTAAAAAATAGCAAAGAATAAAGCCATAAAAGAAGCAGGTACCCGATAAGGGCACCTGCTTTTAATTTATCGATTAGTTAATTTTGCAGGTTTTGGTCCAGATACTCATCTTCTCGGCTTCCTTGACCAATTCATCTCTCAGGTCAGGATGAGCGATATTGATAAGAGCTTCGGCACGCTCCCAGGTGGACTTGGCTTTCAAAACGGTCATGCCGTATTCGGTACATATAATATATGCGCAAGATCTGGGTACGGTCACGATAGTTCCGGGGCTTAGTGTAGGTCTGATGCGGGAAACTAAAGTGCCATCTTTTAAGGTGGCGGTGGAACTGATGCAAACAAAACCTTTACCACCTTTGGAACGATAGGAACCCATGATGAAGTCGAATTGTCCGCCGGTTCCGGAAATGTGTTTAAAACCGTTGGATTCAGAAGCTACCTGTCCGTACAGGTCAACTTCCAATGCGTTGTTAATACCGATAACTTTATCGTTTAGGCCAATAACGGCGGGATCATTGGTATAACCTACCGGGTAACTGGCACAAACCGGGTTGTTGTCCATAAAGTTATAAAGCTTGTCAGTACCCATGGCAAAAGTATAAACCATTTTGCCCTTGTCGATCTGTTTGCGCTTGTTGGTAATGCGGCCAGCCTCATACATATCAACATAGGAGTCAACCAGCATTTCAGTGTGTACACCAATGTCTTTGAGGTCGGACTTGGCAATCATGGCCCCAACCGCATTAGGCATGGCCCCAATACCGAGCTGCAGACATGAACCGTCCTCCATTTGCTCCAGAACCAGGGAGGCTATCTTCTCATCCACATCGGTAGTAGGAAGTACAGGCAGGTTTAAAAGTTTGGGGTTGGTCTGGCTCTCAACAATGTAATCGATATCTGAAATGTGTATGGATTCTTTAGAACCGCCCATACATCTGGGAGCCGAGCTATTTACTTCTACTATCTTGATTTTAGCTTTTTCGAGAACATACGAAGAGATGGAATTGGAAGTACCAATATTGAAGAATCCGTGTTGATCCATTGAAGTTACTGGAATAAACGCAACATCAATAGGAGCAAAGTCAACTACGAAGCGTCCTGCTTCATGATAGGTCAGGGGAATGTAGTTACATAAGTTTTTGCCCTGGAGGGCACGGGTACCCCCCGAAAAATGCCAGTCATTGAATAAAAAATGTTCCCTTGACGGGTCGCATTTAACAACCTCAGGCATAAAAGTACAGGTTACAACACGAATTTTTACATCCCTAAGTTCATCTTTGCGTTTGGCAAGAGCTGCATCCAAATCCTTGGCCTGCATAACAAACTCACCGTATTCCACCCAGTCTCCTGATTTAACAACCTTTACTGCTTCATCAGCAGTGCGCAGCTTCTCTTTATACTGCTCCATTACTGTTCCCACTAAAATAACCCCCTCTATTCTTCTATTTTTGACACATTGGCTACCCAACATTAGAGCCTGGTAGCTGCAGTAAAACTGCCTACCTTGAGATAATCAAATTTCTTATCACCCCCAGCTATGCAAAATACAGTTGTATCTGGTAAAAATTTATATTAATTTAAGAGGTTAGCTTTTAGATTTGAGATATACTTTTAGAATGGATGTTATAACTATTTGAAAATATTCTACTATTACGTTGAAAAACCCTGCTTGAAAAGTAAGAAAATTCAAAAAAATATTATAAATTTGGCAGAAGAGAAGAACGATTTCTAAAATGACCTAATTGGTGATAGAATTTATTAAAATCTATTTTCAATATATAACATTTGTTGACTATACTTAGGGAGGAATAAAATGGGCTTCGCGGTTTCGCTGGTGCAGGAATTTGCAGCGGCGCACTGGTTAAAAAATTACCAGGGTAATTGTAAAAACATCCATGGTCATACTTGGAAGGTGGAAGTCGTTATTTCGGGAGAGCAATTAGATGAAGCCGGTATGCTGGTGGATTTCAGGGAAATAAAAGCCACTTTGGCTGCTGTCCTGGAGAAATATGATCATACTTTGTTGAATGAGGTCAGACCTTTTGATACCATAAATCCTACAGCAGAAAATATTGCCTGCTACATTTATCATGAAATTAAAAAAGCGTTTCCTAAACATAAGATTGTTGAGGTTAAGGTGTGGGAATCATCTATAGCATGGGCAAGCTATAATGAGGTGTAAAGATAACCCCCGCTTCTTTAAGCGGTCGGGTATCATTAAAAAACAGGTGGAGGGTTTTAATCCCCATCTCGTTGCGTTGTGAAATAAACTGTTTCGCAGTTTATTCCGATGCTTGAAGGAGGAGACTTTTTGAAAGCTGTAACTTTGTTATCAGGAGGGCTGGATTCAGTAACATCTATGCTGCTGGCCCAAAGGGATATAAAAATTATTCTGGCACTAACCATAGATTATGGGCAGAGGGCCAGATTCAATGAAATTCAGGTATCTTCAAAACTATGTGAAATGCATGCTATAAAACATATGGTGGTTAGATTGCCTTTTATGCTTGATATACAATCAGGGCTGCTTGAAGGCAGCGGCATGAATATTGACAGCCCGTGGGTTCCAAATCGCAATGGTTTATTTATTAACCTGGCCGCTGCTTATGCCGAGAGTCTGGGTGCTGAGTATGTAATCTGCGGTTTTAATGCGGAAGAAGCTATAGATTTCCCGGATAATTCAGCCGAATATGTGGGTTCTCTTAATCAGGCTCTAGAGTATTCAACATTAAATCATGTGAAAGTAATTTCCTATGTACAAGATATGAATAAGCTGGAGATAATAAAAACAGCTTTAACTCTGGGAATTGATTTAAATAGTCTATGGAGCTGCTATGAAGGGGGAGAACATCCCTGTGGCAAATGCCCGTCCTGTATTAGAACCAAAGAAGCCTTGAAGAAAGTGGGGATTAAATAATGGTTAAGACTTTATTTATTGAGAAGCAAATTGATTATTTAGGTACTCAATTAGCACCTCATTGGATATACAAAAATTTTGCTCTTTCCGGTGATGCCCTGGTAGCATTTATAGGTGAAGCCAAGGTTCCAATCAATAACATGGTAGATTTGAAGGACAGAATGGAAAATGCGTTTATATATTCTCCGTTGATGCTGCATTTTATTATTGAACATTTTGACAGCAACCTGGAACTGGCGGTTTACCGGCAGCGTATGTTTATGGTGGCTGTAAAAGAAGAACTGGAGCAATTCGAAATTCCGGTGAGCAGAAGAGGTGATGATCTGTATGTAAGTAAAGGGAAACTCTCGGTTTCGATAGCTACCAGGTCTCTGGTATCGACTTTAATCCATGTGGGTTTGAACATTGAAACCCAAAATACGCCTGTTAACACTGCAGGACTGGATCAGTTGGGTATAGCTGATATAAAATCCTTTGCGGGAAATGTAATGCTGCGGTATAAACGGGAACTGGAACAGATTTATGAAGCCAGATGCAAGGTCAGGGGGCTGGCATTTGAAGGCTGAGCTGACTGAGATAATGGAAAGCATTCAAGGTGAAGGATTGTTATTAGGTACAAGTCAGGTATTCTTAAGATTTGCCGGATGCAACCTGAAATGCATTTATTGTGATACTCTGGCTAGCCGGGAACCCTCAAGATTTTGCAGTTTGTATTGCCAAACAGGCAGCCGGGATCAAATGGAGAGAATTACTAATCCGCTGAGCATTGAAGATATATGTGCTTTGGTTCAGCGCTTCAGTTCCTCCTGGATAAGTCTTACAGGTGGAGAGCCTTTGTTATGGGCTGGTTTTATTGCTGAGCTGATGGCTGTACTTAAGCCCGGTGGATATAAATTCCTGCTCGAAACCAATGGCACGCTGGAGCAGGAATTGGAAAGGTGTCTGCCTTTTATTGATATGCTTAGTATGGATTTTAAGCTGCCATCTGCTACCGCTTGCGACTGCTGGGATTTGCATCAGCGATTTTTACTGAAAGCCCGCGACAAACCCTGTTATGTTAAAATAGTGATTACTGCTGATACTGCTTACAATGAGATTAGTACTGCGGCTGCCATTATTAAAAGCGTAGATAAGAGGATTCCTTTAATATTGCAGCCGGTTACTCCGTTCAATACCTGCAGAGCACCCGGAATGGATTATTTGCTGGAACTGCAGAAAACCGTTTTGCAAGAGCTTCAAGATGTAAGGATAATACCGCAAATACATCCTTTCATGAGGTTGATATAGAGGCTGGAGATTAATGACAGCAATATCAGACATTCATTCTGCAAATACTCAGTAAAAGGAAGGAGAGAAATATTTGGAAGAAGAAGACAAGAGCAAGCTGGAACTGATAGCTTTTAAGTCTTTCAATGCTACTCCAGAGCTGGTCTACATAATAGATTTTTTGAATAAAAGCCTGAAAGACAGGAAATTAATGTTTGGTTTAAGCAAAGTTAAGGACAAGAATGAAATGACCGTGAATATCTACGAAGTTTAAATTAAGGGGGTGGATTTCGGCTTATTATGAGTAAAGATTTAAAAGGATTTATAAAAGAATTACTGAGCATTGTAATTACTGCATTTATCCTGGCTATGATTCTAAGGACTTTTGTTATTGAGGGAAGAGAGATACCGTCTGGATCAATGTTGCCGACTCTGCAAATAGATGACCGGGTAATGGTAAATAAATTTATCTATCATTTCAAGGAGCCGGTGCGTGGCGATGTAGTAATATTTGACCCGCCCAAAGTACTTAATTCGGATACATACTTTATTAAACGGGTTATTGGTTTGCCAGGAGAAACTGTGGAAATGAAAGATGGCAAGGTTTTTATTAATGAACGTGCATTAAAAGAGCCTTACTTGCCGGAAAGCCTCAATTACAGGTTTGGGCCAGTAGTCGTACCTAATGACAGCCTGCTGGTACTGGGTGATAATCGTAATAATAGTTTCGATAGTCATCTCTGGAATGCCTGGCTGACCAGAGAGCGTATTAAAGGAAAAGCATTCATGCTTTATTGGCCTGTAAATCATGTGAAATTAATGGAAAGGGAGGTTTCTTTTGAATGAGAATCCTCTTGACCAATGATGATGGGATATATGCAGCAGGAATTCAGGCCCTTATAAATGAATTAAGTACACTGGCGGAAATATACGTGGCAGCTCCCGATCGGGAAAGGAGTGGCACGGGGCATTCAATTACTGTCTTTGAACCGATTAAAGTGCAGACCAATAAAATACCAGCTGCTAAAAAAAGCTGGATAGTTGGGGGTACGCCGGTAGATTGTGTAAAACTGGCAGTAAGTAAACTGATTGAGGAAAAGATTGATTTGGTTGTATCTGGTATCAATCACGGACCTAACCTGGGCACTGATGTACTTTACTCGGGAACTGTTTCGGCTGCGGTCGAGGGTGTAATAATGGGAGTGCCTGCTATTGCTGTATCATTGAATTCTCATAAACGGGATAATGATTTTACTTTTGCTGCGCGGTTTACCAGTAAAGTTATAAGTAAATTGAAGGATCAGGGCATGGAGCATGACACAATATTAAACATCAACATCCCTGCCGTGGCAACCGAAAAGATCAAAGGTATGCGTATTACCAAGCTGGGGAACAGAAACTACGATAATCTTTTTGAAGAGAGAAAGGACCCTCGCGGTGATACCTATTACTGGATGGGGGGAGGAGTCATGGATGAACCGCAGGAAGAAAGCAGTGATGTAAAAGCGGTTCAGGATTCCTTTATAAGTATTACTCCAATCCATTTTGATTTAACCAATTACCGGCTTATTGAAGAATATAAAAGTTCATGGAGTGAATCTTTCTCGAGTACTTTAATTGAGCAGTTTATAGATTCAGGAGATCCTAATGATAATTATTAGCCTAATAATAAACTCCCTGCTTTTTTTCTTGCTCTTGAATTTTACCTATATGAAGAAAAAGCGGGAAAACCGAAATTATCCGGACAAGCCTTTTGCTAAAATGGTATTTTTCCCCATAGCATTAGGAATAGTATTCACATTGATTATGGATGTATTTAAAGGCATCATGATATACCAGTTTATGCTTTTTGCAGCCGTTGCTTTTTTGCTTTATTGGATTTTCTATGTTTTCAACAAAAAATAGGGCTGAATAATAGAAAAGTTTTGATAGTTTAATAAAAGTATAGTACCATTTTTACAGTTGACAATTTATGAGGAGGTTGTTTAATGAAGGTGTACCCTAGTAGTAAGATTCGAAATATTGCTCTGGTCGGGCATGGAGGTACGGGAAAAACCTCTTTGGCAGAAGCAATGATTTACAATACAGGGGTTACTAAAAGATTGGGCAAGGTTGACGATGGCAATACCGTAGCTGATTTTTTGCCGGAAGAAGTGAAAAAGAAGATTACTATTAGCACAGCGCTGATTCCTTGTGAGTACCGGGAGCATAAGATAAATATCCTGGATACACCGGGTTATGCGGATTTTTATTTTGAAGTAGTGGGCGCTCTTAAAGTTGCGGATTCGATGCTGGTTATGCTCTCAGCTACTGCTGGAGTTGAAGTTCAAACTGAAATTGTGTGGGAGGATTATCCGTCCCTACCTAAACTGGCCTTTATAAACAAAATGGATCGTGAGAACGCTGATTTTTATAAGGCACTGGCCGAGCTTAAAGATACTTTCGGCGATAACATTGTTCCTGTACAGTTGCCGATAGGAGCGGAAGCAAATTTTAAAGGGGTAGTGGATTTAATAAGGATGAAAGCCCTTCTTTTTGAACCGGGCAGCGGGAAAATGACGGTAAGTGATATTCCTGCCGATATGATGGATGATGCTGAGACATATAAAGAAGCTTTGATAGAAGCTGCTGCCGAAGCTGATGACGATCTTTTATCCAAGTATTTGGACGGCGAGGAATTAAGCGATGAGGAAATCATGGCTGGCATAAAGTCAGCAGCGGCAAATGGTTCGGCAGTTTTTGTCTTCTGTGGCTCAGCTCTAAACAATATCGGAGCTAGTCCATTGTTGGATTTTATTGTTGATTGCGGTACCAGTCCGGAACATAATGAAATTGTTAAAGGCAAGGATATTGAGAATGAACCTCTAACTGCCCAGGTATTTAAAACCATAGCAGATCCTTATATAGGCAGGCTTACGATGTTTCGCTTGTTTACTGGTAAAATGAAGGCAGATAGTGTTATATATAATGCAAACAAAGAAAAGGATGAAAAGTTTGCCCAGATATTAATTATGACTGGAAAAGAACAAGCAGCAGTTCCCGAGTTGAATGCTGGTGATATTGCTGCCATGGCAAAACTATCGGTAACTTCTACCGGCGACACTCTGACCACCAAAGCTAATCCGGTCATTATGGATCCCATTGAATTCCCACAACCTACTTTGAGCATGGCAATTGAGCCTAAGAGCAAGGGTGATGAGGACAAACTCAGTGGTGCATTGCAAAGGTTATTAGAAGAAGATCCTACTATAAAGGTGGAGAAAAATACCGAAACACGCCAGACTATTATGAAAACTATGGGAGATGCCCATGTTGACATATTGCTCGATAAACTTTCCAGAAAATTCGGAGTAGATGTAATCAGTAAAGAAATGAAAATACCCTACCGTGAAACCATACGAGCAACTGTGGAAACTGAAGGCAAGCATAAGAAACAAAGTGGTGGTCATGGTCAGTTTGGTCATGTTTGGATTAAGTTTGAACCGTCCAGTGACGGGAACTTCGAATTTGCCGAAAATGTTTTCGGTGGTTCAGTACCCAGACAGTATTTCCCCGCCGTTGAAAAAGGTTTATTAGAGGCCTTGGACGAAGGGGTTT
This sequence comes from Syntrophomonadaceae bacterium, assembly GCA_028686565.1. Taxonomy (GTDB): domain Bacteria; phylum Bacillota; class Syntrophomonadia; order Syntrophomonadales; family Syntrophomonadaceae; genus JAQUBU01. The sequence goes on along the minus strand of JAQUBU010000016.1, from coordinate 6,992 downwards.
TGGCTGGATATCCGGTTACTAACTTGAAGGCAACCCTCTACGATGGTTCTTATCATTCCGTAGACTCTTCGGAAATGGCTTTCAAGATGGCAGCCCGGATAGCTTTCAAAAAAGGTTTGGAAGCTGCCAAGCCTGTTCTTCTGGAGCCGATTGTAAACGTGCAGATTGAGATTCCTGAAACCTATATGGGTGATATTATCGGGGACTTAAACAGTAAACGGGGTAGGGTTCAGGGTATGGAACCGGCTGGCAATAAACAAATGATAAAAGCTCAGGTACCCCTGGCGGAAATGGCCCGCTACACTATAGATCTCAAATCAATAACCCAGGGACGGGGCAAGTTTAAAATGGAATTTGATCACTATGAAGAAGTCCCCATGCAATATGCTGAAAAAATAATCGAAAAGGCCAAACAGGAAAAAGAGGATAAAGAAAAATAATGCGGGATTTAGTGAAAGTGTAGGGGGCGAAAACGCCCCCTTTTACTTTCTGTGCATAGCAGGGAGATTGAAAAAAGGTTCATCACTAAGACGACTTTTGTTTTCCATAAAATAGAAATAATAATCCTTCTTGGTTTGCGGGATCTTTTGGTTAGCAATTTCATATAGTAAATAGCTAATGGAGCATAGAGCTGCTGTAGAAATGCTGGCACTAAGAATATACCTGACATTATCGCTTTTAATATAGCCGAATATAGAGAGTTCCAAGAGCAGAAATGCAAACAACAGCATTGTAAATAAGATACTTTCAATTCTCATTCCTATACCTCCGCTTTATTTATAGAAAGTATTGACAGGTAAAGGAATTTTGATACTTTACTTCTAAGGAATAGATTTAATCTTTAAAAGTTCTGAATCATGAGAAAACAATATCTGGTGATGATCAGATGATTTCTGAAAAGGTTGTACTGTTTGATTTGATTCAATAGAAATAGAATTACTTTCCAACCAGTCCTTTATAATAGGTAAGACCTCATTACTCCAAAACATTTTTTTGCCTGGTCCTTGCCGAATAACATCCCAATTTTCTTGAGGCACCTGCCACATGGGTGAATAGTCAAACCGGATATCTCCACCTAATAAAACCTTACCCAAACGGGTGTTTACCTCAACCATCTGATGTCCTGCGGTATGTCCTCCGCTTAGAATTAACTTGATGCCTGGTTTTATCTCCATATTACCTTCAACTAGCTTTATACGTTCTAGATAAGGCAGCCAGTGGGATGGGCAATAACCGGTTTCCTCATTGGGGAGTAATCTAAAAAGTACCCGGAATTCTTCAGCTTGACAATAGAAGGTGGCCTTGGGAAAAAAGCCAATACCTCCTGTGTGATCCCAATGAATGTGAGTCAAAATGACCTGGTTAATATTTTCCGCTATAATCCCTCGAGAAGCTAATGCCTTGGGAAGCTCTTGGTTTATATCACGCTGGTAAGATGAAAAAGGCGGATAACCGAAAACATAATCCTTGCTGAAGCCAGTATCAACCAAGATTTTATCACCTTGTTCATCAATAATAAGAAAAATAAAACTGGGGCTGTTTGCGATCTGGGGATTAAAAGGCCAGTAGGAGGCTGGAGTTTTAAGCATGTTGCCAAAGTCAATTGAGAAAAAACCATTAAAAATAGGAATAATTGTATGATACAAAAAGCTTACCTCCTTAGGTGTTACTATTATTATTCTCATTAAGTATATTAATCCTCTTTGTATCCAAGAGTAAAGATTAAACCGCAGGAAAAATCCTGCGGTTTATATTTTTACTATTCAAGGTCACTATAATTAAAAAGGCATAATGCTGACTAAGAATGGAGTTGGCCTGTGTGTAACTGGACTCCAATTGTTTTTTGGATATCCAAAAGATATACAGGATTAGCATTATCAGCAATTCTAATTAAAATTACATATTATGGAAAAAATATTTGTTGAACTTAATGTATTTGTGATATTATGTCTGCATAACCATACTTCTTATAATCATTTTTTAATGCATTTCTTCAAAGCTTATCTTTTGCAATTATTTTTATAGCGAGGCGAAAAAGGGGCCCCGACTCTTAAGCGATCGGGTTCCTATTAACAAACAGTGGTGGCGGGTTATAACGAGGCTCTGCCTCGTTGCAGCAGTTTGTTTAAAACTACTGCGCCGTTGCTTCAGGTGCTTAAATCTCCCGCCGTTGCAGGCGTGCGAAGAAACTGTTCCGCACTCTCTTTCGATGCTTAGAAAACAAAAACAGGCTAATTATATCCAGACAGGGGGATTATTAATTGGAACCGGGCTTGCTGGTTAGTGATTTAATGGAAAATTCTTCTATGTCGGCTATAGTTGTTAACTATGCGGGAATGGTTATTTTCGTTAATTCCACCTATTTGCGTATTCTGGGAAAAACCGAGCAAGAAGTTGTGGGCAAATTTATTGGTGATATAACTCCCGATACTCGCACCCTTTTTGTTATACGAACGGGCAAAGCCATAGTTGGCTATAACTGGACAATTGGCGGCTATAAAATGATTGCTTGTGCTCTGCCCCTAATTAAAAACGGAAAAGTAATAGGCTGCTTTGCATATAGTTTATTTATGGATATCTGGGATGCCAAAGATCTGGCTGAGAATTTGATGTGTGAACTCAATATGTATAAAGATGAAGTACGCAACTTGTACTCATCCAGATATACTTTCAAAGATATTATAGGTGATGCCCAAGTAATTCAAAATGTTAAATTCCTGGCGCAGCAAGCTGCTCTTCATTCATCTACCACTGTGCTTATTACCGGAGAAAGTGGGACCGGCAAAGAGTTGTTTGCCCATTCTATACATAACTGCAGCAGCCGTTATAATCTTCCTTTTGTCAGGGTAAACTGTGCCGCAATACCTGAGAGCCTCTTGGAAAGCGAACTTTTTGGCTATGCAGAAGGAGCCTTTACCGGAGCCAAGAAAGGCGGGAATCCAGGCAAATTCGAACTGGCTGATGGAGGCACCGTGTTTTTGGATGAAATCGGGGAGATGTCATTTGCCATGCAAGGCAAGCTGCTGGTTGTACTGCAGGAAAGGGAATTCGAAAGACTCGGCAGCCACCAGCTGATCAGGGTTAACGTAAGAGTTATTGCTGCTACAAATCGCGATTTGGAAGAAATGGTGGAGCAAAACAAATTCCGGGAAGACCTGTATTATCGCTTGAATGTTCTGCGCCTGGAAATACCTCCTCTATGGCAAAGGCTGGAAGATATGCCTTTGCTCATTCGGTACCTGATACCAAAATTAAATGTAAAATTAAGAACCTCAGTTGCTGATGTAAACGAAGATGCCCTTAGGCAGCTCCGGAAGTACAGCTGGCCAGGGAATATCAGGGAGCTGGAAAATATACTGGAAAGAGCCATGATATTGGCAGATGTGGAGAGGTCCAACAGTATTGAGACTAAACATTTGCTTTTCATGAAAGGCAAACTTAATTATAATTGCGCTCCCTTCACCAATACGTTAAAAACAAGCATGGAGGAGATCGAAAAGCAGCTTATTACAAAAGCTTTGGCAGATAACGGATATGACAAAGTACTAGCAGCCAAAGCTCTGGATATAGATCTTTCATGGCTTTATAAAAAGCTCAAAAAACATGGGATTCAAATCGTATAGTATTGAGCAGTATAAAGAGGCGAAAATATGTCCCCCGCTTCTTTATACGGTTGGGTACCTGTTAACAAAACAGGCGGAGGGTTATAACGAGGCGCTGTCTCGTTGCAGCAGTATGTTGAATCTTCTGGTGCTTAAATCCCCATCTCGTAGCAGCGGTGCCAAAGAAACTGCGGAGCAGTTTCTTTCCATAATGTGCGCCACGCATGGCGCGCAACTAGGCGGTGAAAGTCCGCTATGGGGGCTGGCAGTTGCCAACCATTAGCCAAGCGCAAGGGTGTCCATCGTGAGGTGGAATCTGAAGGAAGCGTGATGAGCAAAGTCCCGGCTCGAGGAACACGAATCGTATCAGGCATCCGAAGTGGGATGAGTCTGCATTTCAAGACAAAATCCAATAAACTGCACGGACACGAGGATGTAAATACGGCGGGTATATGGGATGAAAGTTGCGCGTCTTACCGTGGGAGGTCTCACGGACGCATGGAGCGGATTAGCGAAATGCGGTTGAAACAAGATTTACCGTGAGAAGTCAGCAGATACCATATTAGTAACGCAGTCGACGGCGTTATGAAGGGTTGAACCCAAGGAGGTGTTAAGTCAATGAATGCTACCAAAGTCGGGATAAAAGAAAGCAGAAAACCTTGCTGTGGCAAGGGCTGCTCGCAAAGAGATAATGCGGAACATGAAGGGTATGCGAGAGCGCTTACCGATAAGCGGATAGCTGAAAACAACAACACCGATGCCGACAGAGAAGAGAACAGACTATTAGAGAGAATCCTAAGCCGGGATAATCTTAACAAGGCATATAAACAGGTTAAGAGAAACAAAGGCACGCACGGAATTGATGGGATGGAAGTGGAGCATCTTCTGCAATATCTCAAAGAAAACGGGGAGGAACTCAGAAAGTCGGTTTTGGATGGGAAATACCATCCGAATCCAGTCCGAAGGGTAGAAATACCCAAGGACAACGGAAAAATGCGAACATTGGGGATACCAACGGTAGTAGACAGAGTAATTCAGCAGGCAATAGCCCAAGAACTAATACCCATTTACGAACCTCAATTTGTAGAAACTAGCTATGGTTTTAGACCGAAAAGGAGTACCCATGACGCCTTGAGAAAGTGTAAGGAATATGCGAACCAAGGATATACCTATGTCGTTGATATGGACCTTGAGAAATTTTTCGATACAGTAAACCAATCGAAAATGATTGAAATCCTGTCCAGAACAGTCAAAGACGGCAGAGTTATATCTCTCATACACAAGTACTTGACGGCAGGCGCAAGAAACAAAGAGAAATTTGAGGAAACGAAGCTTGGACTTGTGCAAGGCGGAAATGTCAGCCCGATATGCAGCAACATAATGCTGAATGAACTTGATCATGAACTGGAACGCAGAGGAATTAAATTCGTCCGCTATGCGGACGATGCACTTCTTTTTGCCAAAACAAAAAGATCGGCACAAAGGATGCTCGAACATACTGTTCCCTTTATTGAAGACAAACTACTCCTTAGAGTCAACAAAGAGAAAACAGAGGTGGCCTACATTGGTAAGATCAAATTTCTGGGATACGGATTTTATCCATCAAAAGACGGAATCAGATTTCGTGTCCATGCTAAGAGCATCAGCAAGATGAAGGAAAAAGTTAAGGAACTGACAGCAAGAAGCAATGCGTTGGGATACGAACGGCTAAAATTAAAGCTGAAACAATTCATAACGGGATGGGTAAATTACTTCAAACTTGCGGATATGAAGAAAATACTTCAGACAACAGATAAATGGCTGAGAAGGAGAATCCGCATGTACATCTGGAAAAGGTGGAAGAGAATTCGCACCAGATATGCCATGCTGAAGAAGTTGGGACTCGACCACAACACATCCTATAAGTTCGCGTGCACAAGAAAAGGCTACTGGCGGATAGCCAATAGCCAAATTCTTAAGTTCACTGTAACCGATGCCCGTCTAAGACAGGCTGGCTACACATTTTTCTGGGAATACCTTAAAACTGTTCAGGTGTAAACTTGGGAACCGCCACTTGCGGAACCGCTTGAGTGGTGGTGTGAGAGGTCGGCTACTCAAATAATGGGTAGCCTCCTACTCGATTAAAAAAAATTTTAGGCGACTTAGGTTGCCTTTTTCATTGTTCATTATTAGTCATTTCGCCAACCTTCTTTGACTATCAACCACTATGTTATATCTTTGTAAAATCCTTTCTTAAGTGTATTTAACTGCTTTACCAAAAAAACTATTGGCCGTATATTCCAAAAAACAGTTTGAACAATAGTACGAAGCCGCTAGTATAGCCATTTTACCTTCTTTACCACTTTGGCATGCAAATTGCTATTGATATTAGTAACTAATTTGCAAAGGGGGGAGAAGTATAAGTATATTAGGATTCAACAAATTTTAGATAGGAGGAGTATGGATTGAGTCTGGGTTTTGATTACAATGAGGATCAATTGTCATTACAGAGAACAGTGAGGAAGTTTACGGAAAATGAGATCGTTCCGGTAAGACATGACTATGACGAATCGGAACAATTCCCGTGGCCGGAAGTCAAGAAAATGCATGAACTGGGCATTTCCTGTATGAACGCCCCGGAGAAGTATAACGGGATGGCTTTCGGCAATGTCACTCTCTGTATGGTAGTGGAGGAAATATGCAAAGGCTGTCTGGGTATAGCCATTACTCCATTGGCCAACATGCTTGCTTCCGAACCGGTTCTGTATGGCGGCAACGAAGAACAGTGGGATTGGTGGTATCCGAGTATATGTGATGATGGTAAACTGGCTGCTTATGCGGTAACTGAACCAGGTGCGGGTTCTGATGTGGGCGGACTCTCCACTAACGTAAAAAAGGACGGCGACTACTACATTATTAATGGCAGCAAGTGCTTTATAACCAATGGTAAACATGCTGACAAATTAACGGTGTTGGCTACTCATGACAAAAGCAAGGGCAATAGGGCACAATCATTTTTTATGGTAGATACCAAAACTGAAGGGCTATCTTTTGGCAAGAGTGAACATAAAATGGGCATGCGCTGCTCGGAAACATCAGAAGTCATATTTGACAATGTAAAAGTACACAAAAAATTCCGCCTGGGTGAAGAGGGCGATGGATTTAAACTGGCTATGAAGGCTTTTAACTCTTCGCGTCCTTTCATAGCATCAGCATCTGTAGGAGTAGCTAGTGGTGCCTTTGAATATGCACGCGATTATGCCAAAGAAAGAAGAGCATTCGGTAAGCCTATTGCCAGTTTCCAGGCTATACAATTCATGTTGGCGGATATGGCCATGGAGATTGAAGCTTCACGCTTGCTCTGGCAAAAAGCCGCCTGGCAATTGGATAATCACCAGATGGCAGCTCATC
>JAQUBU010000210.1 GCA_028686565.1 Syntrophomonadaceae bacterium | reverse complement strand
TGCCATTTCTATTTCACCTCCTGTATGCTGTATTTACACCTTTTAAGGTGTCATTGGTTTTATTGACGAACCTTGATCGAATCAAGATATTCCATCATTGTTGAGCAATATAATGTTTACTGCTGCTCCTGCTTCTAATGGCGGGTTAGCAGCGGGAAGATCGATCAGAGCATTGCAGTTGAGCAGGGATCTTAACATACTCGGTTTTTGTCCCGGTAAAACCTCAACTTCCCAGCCTTTGCTGGTATAACTGGCATGACCTCGAACGAAGCGACGTGTACCGGTTTTTTTTGGAAATCCGTTAACACATTTTGCTTGCACTCTTAAGGGGTAGGGATTCATGCCTTGCATAGCCCGCAAGCTTGGAGCTACCAAAAGCTGGTACCCTACCGCACAGGCAGCCGGATTCCCGGATAGGGAGTGCAGCAAAACCGAATCAAAACGAGCGGCACCATTATGACTTCCGGGCTGTATTGTAACTTCCCAGTATAATATCTTGGCACCTAAAGATTCCATCAGTAATCGCGATTCATTCTCCCCTTCAGAATAAGTTCCCCCGGTAGTAATGAGCAGATCGGCTTCTGTGAGCAGTTTAGCCAAGAGGCTCATGAGGTCTGCTATATCATATTTGCCCACCAGTTCTGAAGCTATCAGAATGCCACCTTCCTGTTCCACCAGCGCGGTCAGGAGAGGACCATTGGTATCTCTGGTCTGCCCCGCGGCAGGATACAGATGGCAGGGAACTACGTTTTTCCCCAGCCCCAGCACGGCAACTCGAGGTCGACGATAAACTGGTACCAAAGTAAACGCAAAGGCCGAAAGCAAAGCGATACAGCCGGGATCCAGCCGGGTGCCCTGCTGGAGTAAAATGCTGCCCGCAGTGAAATCCTCACCTTGTTGTTTGATGTTGTTATCGGGCTTGGCTGTTTCAAGTATGCTAAGCATGCTTCCGTTGATTGTAGTTTTCTCATGAGGCACTACTGCCTGGGTTCCAGGCGGAATAGCACCGCCGGTAAATACTCCTATGGCCTCACCCTTTTGCAGAGCCAGAACAGGATAATCACCCAATGCCAGATGACCGGTAATGGTAAAAGATGTATGCAAGGCAGCTAACCCGTCACTTAGAGCATAACCATCTACTGCCGATTGCCGATAGGCCGGCAGATCCTCATTAGCGGTCAAATCTTCAGCCAGGATTCTGCCACAGGATTCCAGCAACGGCAGATATTCAATGTCCAGAACAGAGGTATTCTTCAGGATCAGTTCCTGGGCCTCTTCAAGCTTAAAATCATCATGCAAGGGGTTAGTCCTCCATTTCTAAATATAGGTGGTTTTGCCAAAGGAACAATGCGGGTAATGACAGATCTGGCATTCTTCACAGAGACCGCCATGACCCAAGGCAATTATATCCGCCCGGTTGATTATATCGCCGGCAAAAATGCGCGGTAATAAAAGATCCAGAGTCGTTTTGCGGCTGAACAATGCGCCGCCCGGAACTCCACATACCGGTACATGACCCTGATAAGCCAGCATAAACTGGGAACCAGGTAAAACCGGAGCTCCGTAGAATACCACTTCGGCGCCGCTAGCTCTAATGCCGTGGGGTGTGACATCATCGGCATCCACTGACATGCCGCCGGTTACCAGTATCAATTCAGCACCTTCGGCAATGAAATTTTGGATCTCTTCGGCAATCAATTCAGGAATATCGGGGGTAATGGTCTGACCCATCCAGCGTCCGCCAAAGGGATTAATTTTCTGGCGGACCACTTTCCCGAAGCCGTCTTTGATGCGTCCGCTGTTTACTTCACTGCCGGTAGTTACCACTGCAACCCAAAGGGACCGAAAAGGTTTAACTGTTAGCAGAGGGTTAGGCAAAGCGGCCAGACGTTCTGCTTCATCCAGTACATAGCTCTCAATAGCCAGGGGAATTACCCGGGTCCCTGCCACAGTCTGATTTTTGGCAACCACTCGGTTATTATGGAGAGTAGCGAAAATAATGTTATCAAGGTTGTTAATCCAATTCAGTTGTTCGGAACGAACCTTGAGCAGTCCGTCATACTTTGCTTTTAGGTTAACCCGGCCTTGATTGGGTTCATTGCAGCAGACTCCAGGTCCGGCTGCGGCCCTGCCAAGGAGTATGGCGGCATCATCTTCATGGACCAGGTTATCGTTTGGTTCCCAAATGTAAATGTGCTCCTTGCCCAAATCCTTTAACCGGGGAAGATCCTGGGCAACTATGATGTGGCCCCTGCTAAAAGCTCGACATTTTTCTTTGCCCGGTATAATTTTAGTAATATCATGACCAAGGGTCATACCTATTGCATCATCTACATGTACCTTGCGCATAACTGGCCTCCTAAATATTATTGTTAAATTTTTTCAATCTTTACCGCTGCCACCTTGTATTCGCCAGTTCCCGTAATCGGGTCCAGGTGATGGCTGGTCAGGGCATTAGTCGGGGTGGCATTATAATGGAAAGACATCCAAATTACTCCGGGCAGTACCCGTTCAGTAACCTTGACAGCGGTTATAGCTTCGCCGCGCCTTGAAGTAACCTTGACCTGGCTGCCGGTTTGAATGCCCAATTTCTCAGCGTCAATTGGGTTGACTTCGGCCATTTCCTTATTCCATATACTGCTGATGCCTTTGGAATATGGAGTAGTAACATTATAATGATAGAGAATACGACCTGTGGAAAGCAGGAACGGGTATTCTTCATCAGGCATTTCACCAGGCGGTATATGTTCAGAAGGCTGGAACGAGCCAAGACCGCGAGTGAATTTGCCAACATGCAGAACCGGTGTTCCCGGGTGATCCAGGGTAGGGCAGGGCCATTGCAGGCTGTTCTGTTCGTCAAGTCTTTCATAATTTATACCAGTCATGGATGGAGACAGAGAAGCCATTTCATCCCAGATCTCCCGCGGGCTATTGTAACTCATGGGATAGCCCATTTTGGTTACCATCTGACAAATGGTCTGCCAGTTGGCCTGACCGGGAATGGGTTCAATAGCCTGGCGAACTCTTTGCACCCGGCGCTCGGTATTGGTAAAGGTTCCTTCGCACTCTGCGAAACTGGCTGCCGGCAGAATTACGTCGGCGTATTCTGCGGTCTCGGTCAGGAATAATTCCTGAACCACCAGGAATTCCAGATGCTCCAGGGCGCCGCGGATATGATTGGCATCCGGGTCGGTTAGGACCGGATTTTCACCCAGGATATACATAGCTTTGACATTGCCTTCATGGGCAGCGGCAAACATTTCGGGAATCTTAAGACCAATCTTGGTTGGGAGCTTGGTTCCCCAGGCTTTTTCGAATTTATCCTGGATGGCTTCCACAGCAACACTCTGGTAGCCGGAATATACATTGGGCAGTGCCCCCATGTCGCAGGCACCTTGAACATTGTTCTGGCCGCGCTGCGGGCAAACGCCGGTTCCGGGGCGTCCCAGATGTCCGGTCAGCATGGCCAGGTTGGCACAACTCATAACATTGCGGGTACCGCAAATATGCTCGGTGATACCCAGAGTATAGAAAATCATGGCTTTGTCCGTAGTGGCATACAGTCTGGCGACAGCATACAGGTCATCTACGGCCAGTCCGGTTATTTCGGCAACTCTTTCGGGATTGTATTCAGCTACAATAGCTTTTAATTCTTCGTAATTCTCAGTGCGTTCTTCGATAAACTTTTTATCTTCCAGACCTTCTTTAATAATAATGTGCATTAACCCATTAAGAAGGGGTATATCAGTTCCTGGTTTTTGACGCAACCAGTAGTCGGCTTCATCAACCAGGTCAATATGACGAGGATCGCAAACCACCATTTTTGCACCATTGCGTGCCGCTTGCCGCATCTTATAACCTATAACTGGATGGGCTTCGGTAGGATTGGTGCCAATAAGAAACAGTAATTCAGCTTCATGAGTGATGTCGCTTATAGGATTGGTCATAGCGCCGCTTCCAAATGTAGTAGCCAGACCGGCTACGGTTGGCGCGTGTCAGGTACGGGCGCAATGGTCAACATTATTGTTGCCCATATAAGCGCGGGTAAACTTCTGCACCAAATAATTTTCCTCGTTGGTGCAGCGGGCTGAACTCAATGCAGCAAAGGATTCAGCACCATACTTGTCTTTGATCTCATTAAAACGGGTAGCGATCAAATCAAAGGCCTCGTCCCAGCTGGCTTCTTCAAATTTGCCGTCTTTCTTGATCAGCGGGGTGGTAAGCCGTTTTTCATTATAAATATAATCCCAGCCAAAGCGCCCTTTCACACAGAGCGAACGCTGGTTTACCGGGGCGTCCGGGTTGGAAAGTACCCCTATTACCTTGCCGTCTTTTACTGCCAGGTCAAAGTTGCAGCCGGTGCCGCAGAAGGGACAGGTGGTCCGCACCCGATCGATATCCCAGCGACGGGCAAGACCAGCCATAGTTTTTTCGGTTAAGGCGCCAGTCGGGCAGACTGCTACGCATTGTCCGCAAAAAACACAATCCGAATCAATGTAGGAAACATCTCCTGCAGTAGTTGCCTTGCGGTGGAAACCCCGGTTCAGATAGGACAGGTTGTCCGCACCGGTCAACTCCTCACAGGCTCTTACGCAGGCACCGCACAAAATACATTTGTTGAGGTCGCGAATAATAAAGGGGTTGCTGTCATCAATGCTGTAA
>JAQUBU010000209.1 GCA_028686565.1 Syntrophomonadaceae bacterium | reverse complement strand
CCAGGTTAAGAGGAACTATCTGTTTGTTGGAATCGGGAACATCAATGCCATTCAGACTGTCAAGATTAGTGCGTTGTTCATTTTTCATGGATAATCGGACATCATATTGGTTCTTGCCGCTATTATATTTACCTATAACAGTGCCGTTAAATAAGGTATTTAGGGTATCCATAACCGAAGAAGTATTTACTCCCAGGTCTGCCGCCTTATCACGATCCATAATCAGCTTTGTTTCCGGTTTACCCGCTTTATAGCTAATACTAACGTCTCGCGCGGAAGGATCCTGACTCATCACCCGTTTTGCTTCAAGTGCAAATGTCCTGAGTTGCTCATAGTTATCTCCTTTAATATTGATGATTACATCCTTGAGGTCGGACGAGTCGGAAACCGCATTGATAGCAAGATCCACACCGGGTACTTTTTTCAGGTCTCCCCGCATTTTTGCGGCAATGATTTTAGAGTTGTCTTTCCGCTCCTTTTTATCACATAACTTTACATAAAGTGAAACCTGGTCTTTTTGTACTGTGGTGTAAATGGATTTTACCTCCGGATACTGGCGGATAATGCTTTCAATAGCGCTGGCTTTTTGACCGGCCTTTTCTAAAGCCAGGCCGGAATCGAGACCAGCACTTATACTGATTTCTCCATCGTCCGTCCAACTTGTGAATTCAAAACCCAGCAAAGGAATCATGCCTATACTTCCCAAAAATAACACGATCGCCAGTAGCATGGTAACTAACCTGTGATTAAGAATAATCCCCAGGAATCGAGAATACTTCTCCGCCAATAAATCGAACCAGTGGTTAAAGCTATTTAAAAACTTGCCTAAGAAAGGTGTATCTTTTTGTTTACCGGATTTTAGCATGCGCGATGACATCATGGGTATAAGAGTAAAGGATACGAATAGGGAGAACAACATACTGAAAACAACGGTGAGGCCAAACTCAGCAAAGTATTTCCCGATAAGCCCGCTTACCATGGCGGTAGGAAGAAATACAGCCACAACCGCCAGGGTTGTAGCGAGTACGGCCAGCCCGATTTCTGAGGAAGCTTCCTTGGCCGCTTGAAATGGGGTTTTTCCCATATGCAGATGGCGTACGATATTTTCCACAACCACAATGGCGTCATCAATCAGCAGGCCTACTGACAATGTTAATGCCATCAGCGACATGGTATTGAGTGAAAAGTTCATGATCTTTAAAGCGATAAAAGTGCTTAGTATGGAAGTAGGAAGCGAAATGGCAGTAATCAAGGTGCTTTCCCATTTATTTAAAAACAAGAACACTACCATAATGGCCAGAATACATCCGATCAGCATGCTTTTAGTAACTTCGTTTACTGAATCACGGACAGACTCAGAATTGTCCCGGACAATTTCCACTTGTATTTTTGGAGGGATTGATCCCTTAAGACTGGCAAGCTCCCTTTTCACTGCATCGGTGACTTCCACAGTATTGGCGCCTGATTGCTTGACAATATCAATACCTATAGCCGGCTTTCCCTGATATCGGGATAAACTGTTGATATCCTTGACCCCGTCGATTACTTGAGCAACATCTCGCACCCGGATTTCGGCCCCGTTTCTTTTGGCTACCAGAATGTTGTTAAAATCTTCAACATTTTTTACACTGCCGTCTATACGAAGAGAATTTTCACTGCTGCCATCGGAGACTAACCCTCCGGTACCTTCAATATTGCCGCTTTTTAAATTATTGACCACCTCATCCACGGTCAATCCATAGGATGCCATTTTTTCTTTATCCAGCTTGATCTGAATCTCACGTTTGGCACTGCCATAGATATTAACCGCTCCTACCCCTTTTACGGTGTAGAGTTTTTTCGCTATTACATCATCCACAACTTGTGAAAGCTCTTTGGTGTCTTCTGTTCCCGTCACAGCAATGGATAGCATAGAACTTCCAAAAAAAGAAAGATCAACTTTGGCAATTACGGGATCATCAATATCTTGCGGCAGTTCCCCGCGAATAGCACTAATCTTATCTCTGACTTCCTGCGCGGCAACATCAGGAGATTTATCCAATGAAAACTCAATGGTGGTATTGGAAACCCCTTCGGTCATAGTAGAAGTAATGTGTTCTACTCCAGAAATCTGTCCTACCTGCCATTATCTGACGGGTATGGCCGGGAACAATCACATTATCCTAAGGATTCTTTTCCCATCTCCACCTCATCAATAATACCGTCCATGTATTTGTTCAGTTCGTCGAGTGTCGTTCCAGCGCATTCGGCCAGACGGTCTTCTTCGACGGCCAGCAGTTCTTCCCGTAGCTTCAGCATTTTTTCACGGCGGGTAAACGCTTCTATATCCATAACCCCAAGATACCCCCTTGCTTTCATAATCTTCTTTATAACGCAGTACCCGTTCAATCTCTCTTTGCGGAGTTTTTGAGTTTTTTTGGTGAAACCATGAAGCAGCACAAAATTCTTCTGGCGGTATGTGAAATAGAATATCCTGCTGATATCCGAGGCGAATTTGATTCTCAGTTCAAAAAGACCTTTGCCTTTTAGAGTTTAAAACAAACTCACAAACAGCCCTGCAACTTCAGGATCAAACTGAGTTCCGGCACATCGAGATATTTCTGCCAATACTTCTTCCTGGGCGAAAGGTTTTTGATAGGGCCGTCCGTTAATCATCACATCATAAGTATCAATAACAGCTATAATGCGAGATATAAGGGGTATGCTACTTCCTTTGTTGCCCCGCGGGTAACCGTTGCCATCCCAGCGTTCATGGTGGTTTAGAATGCCTTCAGCTATGGAAGCAAGTTCAGGTGAGCTAAGTGCAATGTGGTAACCAATCTCGGGGTGTTTTTTTATATACTCCCATTCATCAATCGATAATTTTCCGGGCTTATCGAGAATGCTGTTAGGTATCGCAATTTTGCCTATATCATGCAGTGTTGCCATGAGTTTTAAGCTATCGGTCTCGCTGTCAGATAAACCAATAGCTCGAGCTATTTTTTTAGCCAGCTTGAGCATGCGGTGGCAATGTTCTTTAGTTTCGTGGCTTCTGGTCCAGAGGGTATTTTCCAAAGAATTAATAAAAGAGCTGCGGGCACTGTTACTGGCTAATAATTTGTTGCGGTACATTTTATCTTCAGCTTCTTTGATCACTTCCTGCATATCCCGGGTTGAGCTGTTTTTACTGGCCAGCCCCAATGATATACTTACTTGTATGGGTAATTCATGACTTTGCTTGCAGGCATTCTTTATTCTGGTCATTACTTTTTTAGCATTGTTTTTATCACAGCCAGATAAGAGGATTACGAACTCATCTCCTCCCCAGCGGGCAACATAGTCTCCCTGGCGGCATGATTTTTCGAATATATCGGCTACGGTTTTTAGCATTTTATCCCCTTCCCCGCTGCCTACCGCTTCATTTATTAATTTCAATCCGTTCACATCGCCCATAATCAAGCTTATCGGATATTCTCTTTTGACATCGATACGCTTTAACTGTTCTTCAAAAAAAGCCCGGTTATACACGCCGGTAAGTCTATCATGAAAACTCAAGTATTTAATGTCTTCATCTGCCTGCTTGCGTTCACTTATATCATGGCTTATTGTGAGTAAATGCGCTTCACCATCTATGTCCAGCAGTTCAGCAGAAAAAAGAAAAGTCCGGATTTCTCCAGATTTGATTCTAAAATTCATTTCAAGGTTGCGTGTACCTTCATTGGCCTGAATTCTTTTAAGTATATCTTCTCTGGCTTCGGGCATAATCCAAATCCCCAAATCGCAGGAACTTCTTCCTAGAACCTCATGCCTCTTATAACCCGTTGACGCCAAATAAGCATCATTCACTTCAACATAACGGCCTTCTTTTAAAGTGCTTATAGTAATGGCATTGGGACTGCAATGAAAAGCTCGGGCGAATTTCTCTTCCGATCTCCGCAAAGATGTTTCGGTTTGCTTCCTTAGTTCAGCCAGTTCGTCGATTAATTGTTTCTTCGTTTTTTCACTATCCTGCATTGATTACCGTCCACCTTCCACAATCGCATTTAGGGCACAAGTACACATATAAATGATAACCAATATACAAAGCAAAGCGTGTCATAAGTTGTCGATGTTTATTTTAATAAATCGTTTTTCTTATGAAATCCGGGTATTTTCATTGGCATTATCCCAGATGTCAATATTGCCCACCCTTATATACTATCGTTTTTGCTATGGTTAACCAATACCTATATGCTCGCATTTCATATCTCAGGCGCGATAATCCGCCTATAGGCATACTTATCCTGAGCCTTATCTCTCTTGGCGGCGCCAAGGCTGGCAGCATTAAACATCCCTTAACTTACGGATTACCTCGAGAAATTCCTGCTCCAGACGCAGATACTCACTTTCATTTCTGGCCCGGTCGATTAGTGATAAATCGCTGATTAAGCGAGCTTTTCTAATTTCAAGCTCAAGACGTTCGGGCTTGCCTGATTCCTGCCCGGCTTCGCTTCGGGACCGGTGCCGGGCAAAATCCGAATATTTTCCGGGATAGACTGTAATCTGACCGTTTTCAATAGCCCAAACTGTCTGGGCTACTCTTTCCAGCAAATAGCGATCATGGGAAACCACAATTAAGGAACCTCCGAAAGCGGCCAGTGCTTCCTCCAGTTTTTCCCGGCTGGGCAAATCCAGGTAATTGTTAGGTTCATCGAGCAGCAAAAG
>JAQUBU010000015.1 GCA_028686565.1 Syntrophomonadaceae bacterium | reverse complement strand
CTAGGCTGTTAATTTGCTTGATTACTGGTATTTCTGGCAAAGATCAAGGGTAATTCAATGCTATTCAGGGACACAATGAGTTTTTGCAGTGGAATTAGATTTAAAAGGAAATTAAAATGAGTTGAGTGGAGATGAGATGAGAATATGTGCACCATGTCGAGAAATTTGCTGGAATTTAGTTCCGTTAATTATTACAGCAAGGAAAACCTTCAGATAAATCGCCAGGTTGAAGATATTGAAGTAATTGGAGCCACGGATCGCATATTGCAGGGAATAGACACCCGGAAAGGAGTACTTTTTTCCAGCAGTTATGATTATCCCGGCCGATACACCCAATGGGATATTGGTTTTTTAAATCCCTGTTTGGAGTTGCGGGCACAGGGGAGAACCTTCGAAATTGCCGCACTTAAAACAAAAGGATTAATGCTTTTGGAGCTGATTTTTAGTAAATTGAGCAATTTGCCTGAACTGGAGCAGATAGAAAAAACCGTGAACTCGCTTCGCGCTTCGCTATTAGAGAGTGAAGAAATATTTGCTGAAGAAAATCGAAGCCGGCAGGCAACGATTTTTACTGTAATACGCGCCATAAGAGAAATATTTGCCTCGGATGAGGAACGGTTTCTTGGCCTTTACGGGGCTTTTGGCTATGATCTGGTTTTTCAATTTGAAGCCATCAAGCTAAAACAGCAGCGCAGCAAGCAGGAATATGACCTGGTACTTTATCTGCCCGATGAACTGACAGTTGTTGACCATCGCCGGGGCAGGGCATATAGATTAAAATATGATTTTGCAGTGGAGAACAATTCAACGGGAGAGTTCTATGGTATATCAACACCCACCCCAACAGATAAACAAATAACAGAGGAGCTTCCTGAACTGCAGAAAGGTAAATATGCAGAAAAAGTTCGCAAAGCAAGCGAATATTTTGGCCGCGGTGACCTTTTTGAGGTAGTACCTTCACATACTCTTTATGAACCCTGCATATATCCGCCAGCACAGGTATTTGAAAAACTTAAGGCAATTAATCCCAGCCCCTATGGTTTTATTATTAATCTGGGCCATGAATTTCTGGTAGGTGCTTCACCGGAAATGTATGTGCGTGTTGAAGGCAAGAGGGTTGAAACCTGTCCAATATCAGGAACCATTAAGCGGGGCAAGGATGCTATCGAAGATGCCGTACAGATAAGAAAGCTGCTTAATTCTTTTAAGGATGAAGCTGAACTGACCATGTGCACCGATGTGGATCGCAATGATAAGTCGCGGATATGCCAGCCGGGTTCGGTCAAGGTGATTGGCAGAAGGCAGATTGAAATGTATTCACAGCTGATTCATACCGTAGATCATGTAGAAGGAATGCTACGCAGTGAATTTGATTCTCTGGATGCCTTTCTTACCCATATGTGGGCGGTTACCGTAACTGGTGCCCCTAAACGCGCCGCTGTCAAATGGCTGGAGGAGAATGAAGATTCTCCGCGCGGATGGTATGGAGGTGCAGTTGGTTATTTAAGTTTTAATGGGGATTTGAATACCGGCTTGACTTTGAGAACCATAAGGATAAGAAACAAAGTTGCGGAGATCCGTGTAGGAGCCACTCTGCTCTATGATTCTATCCCGGAAGATGAAGAGAATGAGACCCTGTTAAAAGCTGCTGCTTTGGTCAAGGCCATTCGCAGCTGCGGAGCAACGGCGAAGCAGAACCATAAACCTAAAAACAAAACTATGCCAGGCAAGAAGGTTTTACTGGTGGATCATGAGGATTCTTTTGTTCATACCCTGGCTAATTATTTTCGCCAAAGCGGAGCCGATGTGCGGGTACTGCGGGCACCTCTGGCACGGAAGGCTTTGTCGGCAGGGCAGATTTACGATTTGCTGGTTCTTTCTCCCGGTCCCGGAAGACCAGCTGAATTTGAACTTAACCAAACGATTGAACTGGCCCTTGAACGGGGTCTCCCATTGTTCGGGGTTTGTCTGGGAATGCAGGGGATAGTGGAATACTTCGGAGGAAGTCTGGGGCAGCTTTGCTACCCCCAGCATGGCAAATCAGCACAGCTCAAGATCTGTCAGACCAGTCCTTTGTGGGAAGGACTGCCAGCAGAAATCAAGGTAGGACGCTACCATTCGTTATATGCGGAAGAAGTGCCGGAATGCCTGGAGGTAACAGCCAAGTCTGAAGATGGAGTGGTGATGGCAGTGGAGCATAAAAATCTGCCTATTGCCGCGCTGCAGTTTCATCCCGAATCAATCATGACTGCACAAGGGGATTTTGGTCTCAGAATTTTACAAAATGTAATTAATCAGCTATAACGAGGTGAAAAGTCAGATAGAAATTATTCATTACTTTTTTAGGCCTTGAGTAAAGCGAAAGGATTGGTTATTAATATGTTTCCCGCTTCTTTAAGCGGTCGCTGGAATAAAAGTATAGCAGGGACAAATCGCAAATTGCCCCTGCTATTTTTAATACTCATATTGCTTTTAATTACTCTCAGGTTTTGAATTTTCGTACCATGGCATTTAGGTCTTCAGCTAAAGATGCCAGGGTTTCAGCCGAAGCAGACACTTCCTGCATAGATGCAGTTTGTTCTTCTGTACTAGCAGCTACCTGTTGCACACCGGCCGAAGTTTGCTGAGTGGCCGAAGCTGCTTCTTGAATCAAGTTGCTTAATTCCTGTATTGCGCTAATAATTTTATTAAAGGAATCGCCAACTTCCAGGACGACTTGACTGCCATTGGCAACATCTTCTGCACTTGCAGTCATACTGTTCACAGAATTCTGGGATTCTTTCTGGATAGCATTTATGAGCATTTTTATTTCCTTGGCAGCTTGAGCTGATTGTTCCGCAAGTTTCCGGACTTCTTCGGCCACTACAGCAAAGCCGCGCCCCTGTTCACCAGCCCGCCCAGCTTCGATAGCTGCATTTAGTGCCAGCAAATTGGTCTGGTCAGCTATACTGGTTATTAACTCAACAATTTGAGTGATCTCCTGTGATTTTGTGCTTAAACTATTTATGCCCTGGGCAACTACGCCCGCTGAGTCGGCAATTTTTTGCATTTGCACAGTTACCTGCTTGATTCCCTCCTTACCACTCTGGGCATGGTTGTTGGCTTCGATAGAACTGGCTGATACATCCTGGATGTTGGAAGCAACTTGAGTAACAGCGATGGCAATTTCATTCATGGTTACCGCAGTTTCAGTTGCGGTGCCGGCAGTTTGCTGTGCATTAAGGTTTAATTGCTGCGAAGAATCTGATACTGTAGCAGCCTTTTCACCAATCTGGCTAACCAATTCTCGTGTATTTCCTATCATTAACTGTAAAGCCTTAGCCATCTGTCCTATTTCATCTTGGGAATCAACCGGAATCTCGACAGTCAAATCGCCGGAGGAGGCCGTGTTGGCACTTTTAAGCAATGCAAACAGCGGCTGACTGATATTGCGGGTAAGGAATATGGCAGCAAATATTCCGAAAAACAAAGATGCAAACCCGAGGATAAATATAATCAAGCGAGCAGCAGCATATTCCGAATTGGCTTTATCAAAGTTGATTTTAATCTGTGCTTCCTGATATTTGATTATGTCTGCAAGATTTTGTTCAATAATTAGTCTCTTAGGTTCACATTCTTTTTCCAATAGAGGAATGGCTGCATTAATATTATTCTCCAGAGCAAGATTCAGCCACTGGTCGTTCGAGTCTTTAGCAGAAGCTATATTAGTTTTCAAATCAGTCAGCAAACGCTTGCCCTCACTGCTTTTTTCTAATTTGATTAAATCTTCAAATGCTTTACTGTATTTAGTTCTATGAGATTCAATGCGCTTAAGTCCATCTTGCTTGTCGCTTTGGTCAGGTAAAAGAATTATACTGCGCATTTCAATATATATCTCATCCATAGAGACTTTCATTTCATTGGCGAGTGCAATGCGGGCATAGTTCTGCTCGTAGATCTCATCAAGCTGTTCGTGTATTTTACTCATATTGGATATCCCAACTATTATTATCAGCATCATAAATATCAAAATAATGGCAAAACCCAGCCCGGAACGATTAGCGATTTTCCAATTATTTAATCTCATAATGATACCCTTCTTTCAGTCTCTAATTGCATTGATTCCAAAAGTATTTTTATATCAAGCAGCTGTAGTATATCTTCATTCTGCTGAATAAAGCCGGAAGTGTATTCAGTTTTATTGCCGATACATTCAGGTGGTTTAACATCGGCAGGATTATATCTGCTCACTTCAAAAACGCTGTCTACAAGCAATCCTAATAGATTTTCCTCATGTTCAATAACAATAATCCTACTTGCCTGGTCAATTTGCTTTTCAGGCAAGTTTAAATATATGCTAACATTTATAAGCGAGATTATATGGCCGCGATAATTAATAATTCCTTTTATATAGTTGGGAGCGAATGGTACATTGGTGATTTTAACCAGGCAAATTATTTCCTGAATCCCCAAAATAGATAGAGCAAATTTCTGCTGGTTAAGCTCAAAGACGACCAGTTTTTCTTCACTTGACACGTGTAACCCTCCCTACAAATGCCTTTGATGCCAATATATTCACTTTTATGCGTAAATGTTCCAATAATAGCAGGTATAATAATAAAGTGTTGCTTTGAGATTGATTGGTTTTCGAAAGCAGCAATATAACGAGATATTATTAAAAGAATCGGAGAGTCTGGCGTAAGGATAGATTCCGGGGACAGGAAGTGCATGGATGGTGAAAAATGCATGGCAGGCTTTATACAAGGGGGTTTTTGAGCATATAATCATGTTTGATCTGCTGATTCAAAAATCACTTGGCGCACTCAGGACCCCATGGCTGGATTTATTTTTTCAGCAAATTACGGTATTGGGTTCTTCTTTATTTATAATTACAGCAGGGGAATTAATAGTGCTATATTTAGTAAAGCGAAAAAAATATTTAGAGGGAATATTTATAAATATTTTGCTTGTAGTTACCTGGGTAATGGTGAATGGTTTGAAAGTACTATTTGCGCGTAACAGACCACCCGAGGATGCACTTGCCGCAGCTTATGGTTACAGCTTGCCCAGCGGTCATGCTATGCTCTCGCTTAGCTTCTATGGTTTTTTGGCATATTTGCTTATGAGGAAATGGCCTGATACAAAGGGGAAAGCAGGGGCGGCTTTACTGGCTGGTTTGATTTTGCTAGTGGGAATCAGCCGGTCGTATTTAAATGTTCATTATGTCAGTGATATACTGGCTGGTTATTTTTTTGGAGCAATTCTGCTCATGCTTTTCATAAAGGGTCTGGACCGGGTAAGAAAGAATATTAAATAGTCCCCCCTAACAACAACTTAAGGGTGTGCATAAATATACTGGTAACTGCTGGCGAAGCATGGTAGAAACATTCTGCGAGAGCGATTGGCGGAAGGGGGCGAGCCCCACGGATGAGGCGAGAGGGCTACTGAACAAGGATGTAAATTAGCACTGTACCCCTGAAGCCAATCGACAAGCAGTTGATGTTTCCCATGCGGAGATTGGTTGCAAGTATATTTATGCATACCCGCACACCATAATCTGAATTTTTCAGGAGCAACTGAATAGACGCTATTGCCGGTATCTTTTTTCAGCTGTTATGCTTTTAGCATGTTTTCTTTTTTGCTGACCTTCCTTGGAAAATATTTGCTTATTCTTTTCTTGCTGTTTGCGGCTGCCTATGTATTCTTTTTCCAAACCTTTAGCTACTATAAGGGTATGGCCTCCATCAAAGCTCAGTGCAATAGGGAGGTCGGATTCTCCGTAGATAACTTTGTAACCTGATTCTTTGATGGCTTTTTCTTCTTTAAGCATTTTCCTGATTTCCTGTTTGATAACCGAAAAGCCAAGGCTGCTGTGATGTCCTTTGCCATGGTTTAAGTCCAGCACAGCGATGCCATGTTGTAAACACCAGTCAAGATGATGGCGGGTTTTCTGCAGAGCTTCTGCAGTGTTCAATCCGTGCAGGTTTAGAGTTTCGACCTTCATTCTCACCCACCCACCCTTTCATAGTAAAATTGACCATGTATTTACCCGGCAATATTTAAGAAACAATATTATATTTAACACCCATAACCTGCACGTTAATGTTTTAGCGGCAATGCAAGGTTTAACAGGGACGGTGAGAATTTTTGGAGTAGAAAAGACTCACCATTAAAGCCTTGCTTCTTCAAACTAATTTTACTATAGAAATCAGGCATTGATAAGCCAGGTTAAAAAAAAACCGCAAGTTTATGATATGATTAAGTAGTCACATAGTTAGTTTATTGCTTAAAGGTGGTTAGAAAATTGCTGGATATTTCTAAAGGTCTTAATGAACAGCAAGTTGAAGCGGTAATGCATCGGGATGGACCGGTAATAGTACTGGCTGGAGCTGGCAGCGGCAAAACCCGGGTGCTGACGCGTCGAATTGCTAATTTGATAAACGAGGGAGTTTCTCCTCATGCCATAATGGCTATAACCTTCACCAACAAGGCAGCGCAGGAAATGCGCTCCCGAGTAGCAACCATACTTCCCGACTATTCAGGACAATGGATTCAAACTTTCCATTCCACCTGTTATCGCATTTTGCGTATGGACATTAAAGAGTTGGGTTATAAACACAATTTTTCAATATTGGATGAGTCGGAAGCTAAATCAATGGTTAAGGAGATATTAAAAGAGGAGAAAGATTACGAAACCAAACCGGAGGAATTACTATACCTTTTTAAACAGGTTAAGAACAGCTTGGGCGATCCGGAAAAGTTTTTTGCCAATCTCAGTTTGCCTGACAGTATTAAAGAAATGAACTACAGAATATATCGACTTTATAATTCGCGCTTACGCGAGCTTAATGCACTTGATTTTGAAGATTTGATTATATTATGTATTAAGCTTTTTAAGGAGCATCCGGCGATTCTGGAAAAATACCAGCAATGGTTCAAATATATTTTAATCGATGAATACCAGGATACCAACTATGCTCAATATATATGGGCCAAGCTTTTGGCATCAAGACATCAGAATATTTTCGTGGTAGGAGATCCCGACCAGTCTGTTTATAGCTGGAGAGGTGCTGAGCCTTATAATATTAAAAGGTTTCTGGAGGATTATCCGGGAAGCCGCTTGATTAAGCTCGAGCAGAATTATCGTTCTACGGGGAACATTCTGGAGGCGGCAAATGCGGTAATTAAAAATAACGAAGAACGGGAAGAGAAAAGACTTTTCTCTGATAAAGGTGAAGGCGACAAATTAATTCATTATTGCGCCGGAGATACCTTTCAGGAAGCCCGCTTCATTGCAGATACCATCGGTCAGCTGGTGGACCGCGAAGGCAAGGCATATGGGGATTGTGCGGTTTTCTATCGTACACATGCCCAGTCCCGTATTTTAGAAGAAGCTCTGCTGCGCAAATACATTCCTTATCGTATCGTAGGGGCACGGCGTTTCTACGAAAGAAAAGAAATAAAGGATATAGTAGCTTATTTGAAGCTGGCATGCAATCATGATGATCTAATAAGTTTTGAACGGATTATAAATACCCCCCGGCGGGGAATTGGTGATAAAACTATAGAAAAGATAAAAAATGCGGCCATAGAGATGGAAATGCCAGTCCTGGAAATATTAGCTGACCCCAAAAATATACCTGGAGTGAATAAGAAAACGGCGGATAAAATACAGGAATTCCATGGTATGATAAAATTCTTTGGTGACCTTACGGGATCAGGTGCTTCATTAAGGGAACTGCTTGATAATGTCATGGAGATGAGCGGCTATATTGAAGAACTGCAGAGAACTAGTCCTGCAGAAGCAGCAGGCCGAATTGAAAACCTTCAGGAGTTGCGTTCTCTGGCAGTGGAATTTGAAAAAGAAGGCGGAGAAGGACTTGAGGATTTCCTCGCCCAAATCGTACTGGTTCAGGATGGAAATGATATCGATTATTCGGATTCCGTATTGCTTATGACTTACCATGGAGCAAAAGGTTTGGAATTTCCGGTGGTATTTATGACCGGTATGGAAGAAGGAGTATTTCCATCTTACCGCAGTGAAACTCCTGAAGAAATGGAAGAAGAACGAAGATTATGCTATGTTGGCATAACCCGTGCCCAGGAAAAGTTGTATATGACGAATGCCGTAACCCGGCTTCTATATGGTTATGAGCGCAGCAATCCCCCTTCCCGGTTTTTAAAAGAAATACCGGAAGATTTGCTGACTGCTCCTCATGAGACCAAATATTTGGGCGGTATACTGGAGATGGGTGAATTGGTAGTGCATGCCCGTTTTGGAGTAGGCCGGATTAGCAGCCTGGACAACGAAGAAGGAATTGCAGTAGTCGATTTTGAACGAGCCGGAACCAAAGTATTGCGCTTGGATATTGCTAAACTGGAGAAGCTAAACAGATAGATACGAATTCTTATATTATGGCAGCAGTTTTACAAGGAGGAGAAATAGTTAATGGATTTCAGAAAGCGGATTGATGAACTGCGGGATGAAATTCGGAAACATGATAACCGCTATTATGTCCTGGATGATCCATCGATAAGTGATGGTGAGTATGACCAGCTGATGCAGGAACTTATTCGCTTGGAGAATGAGAATCCGGATAGTATTACCGAGGATTCGCCCAGCCAAAGGGTAGGCGGTAAGGTTCGCGAAAAGTTTAAAGCAGTACCGCATCGTTTTCCCTTGCTTAGTCTGGATAACGCTTTTTCCTTTGAAGAATTACGTGAATTTGACCGCCGGATAAGCAAAGTGGCTAGAGATATATCCTATATGGCAGAGTTGAAGATTGATGGAGTTTCTATTTCCCTGCTTTATGAGAACGGAATTTTGACCGGAGCTACTACCAGGGGTGACGGTGTTGTTGGCGAAGATGTTACCGCAAATATCAGAACCATCAAAAATATTCCATTGCGCATTCTTACCTCTCTGCCCCGTGTCGAGGTGCGTGGGGAAATCTACATGCCCAAGCGCGAATTTGCCAGGCTAAATCAGGAAAAAGAAGAAAAAGGGGAAAGGGTGTTTGCCAATCCTCGTAATGCGGCAGCCGGTTCGTTAA
Organism: Syntrophomonadaceae bacterium; assembly: GCA_028686565.1. Classification (GTDB taxonomy): domain Bacteria; phylum Bacillota; class Syntrophomonadia; order Syntrophomonadales; family Syntrophomonadaceae; genus JAQUBU01. The sequence continues at coordinate 10,785 of JAQUBU010000015.1, read as the reverse complement.
GACAGCTTGATCCTTCAATAACTTCGAGCCGAGCTCTGGCCAGCTTCATATACGATGTTCAATATATGGAAGCTTATACCCTGACCAAGCAGAAAGATGCGCTGCAATTTCTGCGGGAGCAAGGTTTTGCGGTTAACTCTGAAGCCCGCTTTTGCCAGGATATAAGCGAAGTTTTTGCTTATGCTGAGGAATATTTGGGCAAGAGACATGAGCTGCCTTATGAGATAGATGGTGTGGTAGTAAAGCTCAATTCTTTTGCTGAACGTGAAGAACTGGGCCAAACTGCCAAAAGTCCACGTTGGGCAATAGCTTATAAATTTCCGGCTGAAGAAAAAGAAACCGTACTCCGGGCGGTCGAGATAAATGTGGGGCGCACCGGGATAATAGCCCCTACCGCAATACTGGAGCCGGTATCCTTGGCAGGGACAACAGTGAGCAGGGCAAGTTTACATAATTTTGACTTAATAAAAGAACGCGATATTCGTATCGGCGATGCGGTAATAGTTCATAAAGCCGGTGATATCATACCGGAGGTGCTGAGGTCTCTGCCTGATAAGAGGGATGGCAGTGAGCATTTAATATTGCCGCCTGCCAATTGCCCGGCCTGTAACAGCCAATCCTTCAGATTGGAAGGTGAAGTGGCATATCGCTGTGAGAATATCAACTGTCCTGCTCAGCTTAAGGAAAGCCTGGTATTTTTTGCTTCCCGGGAAGCCATGGATATTGATGGATTAGGGCCGGCCCTAATCGAGCAGCTGGTAGAGAATAAGATAGTCAACAACATTGATGAGCTTTACTGTCTGGATGAAGTACAATTAAGTAATTTGGAAAGAATGGGCAGCAAATCAGCAGTTAATTTGCTGAATGCTCTTGAGGAAAGCAAAAAGCGGCCTTTAAACAGATTAATAACTGCACTGGGAATAAGACACATAGGGTCTAAAAGTGCGCGGATTCTGACTCGATATTATTCTGATATTGATGATTTCTTCAGGCTTAGTGTGGAGGAATTAATACTTGTTCCTGATATCGGCGTAAAAATGGCCGAGAGTATTGTGAGCTTTTTTGCCGAAGCTCGTAATAGAGAAACCATTGAAAATCTTAAAGCTAGAGGTTTAAACACAAAGCAAGAAGGAGGTTCTTCCGGTCAGCTTCTGCTTAGCGGGAAAACCTTTGTACTGACCGGGGCATTAAGTAAGCTGTCACGCAGCCAGGCTGCTGAAATCATCGAGAATATGGGAGGCAAGGTCAGCAGCAGTGTGAGTAAGAAGACGGATTATGTGGTGGCCGGGGAAGAACCGGGCAGTAAATATGACAAGGCATTGCAATTAGGGGTCAAGATACTAAATGAGGCTGAATTCGAAAAAATGCTGGAGGAATATATGGGATAGGTTTGAAAATAGTTGATAATTAGCAAGAAGTATAATGAGCCTTTCATTATACTTTTTGTATTTAAAAGGCTTAAGAAGTCCTGTCTCCCGGTCGAATTGCCTGAATAAGTCTTTTCTCTTTGTTCTGCAGAGCAGAGGGAAATGAAATCGTTGTTTTTTGAGGCTTTTGGAGTATAATCATATTTATGTTTAGTGCTAAACAGCTGGGATTGGTTATTCTGGAACCAAAAATATTCTATTTGGAATCAAGTCTATTTCATCAGATGGAGATTTGAACATGACAGGTACGGTTATTAATGCTGCTGCCATTGTATTGGCTGGTTTGGTGGGCTTGTTGTTACGGCGGGGAATACCCGAAAATCTTAGCCGTACATTACAGGGGGGAATGGGCCTTTTAATCCTGATTATAGGGGTGCAATACGGACTTAAAGCGGAAAGCCTGGCAGTAGTAGGAATAAGTCTGGCTTTAGGGGCAGCAATAGGAGAATGGAGACAATGGGAATCCAAGCTGGAAAGACTGGGGGTAAGTCTGGAAAAACTATTTGGTGATGGGGAGAGTCCTTTTGTCAAAGGTTTTGTTTCTGCCACCCTGGTGTTCTGTGTGGGTGCGATGGCTATACTGGGGGCTTTACAGGATGGGCTAACCCATAACTATGACATACTACTGGTTAAATCAATGCTGGATGGCATATTTTCACTTATATTTGCTGCGAGTATGGGCATAGGGGTACTTTTTTCCGCAATTCCTGTCTTTATTTACCAGGGTGCTATAAGCCTGGGAGCATCCTTCATAAAACCCTTGCTGACTGACCCGATGATCAGTAATATAACGGGGTTGGGCGGGGTATTGATTGCCGGCATTGGATTCAATGCCATGGGTATTACCCGTATCCGGGTAGCAAATTTGCTTCCGGGTCTTATTCTTGTCCCGCTGATAATGACTCTGATGAAATATTGGCCTTGATGCAAACCTTATAAAAAGGTGAAAAATATGAAATAAATATTTTCATTACGTTCTGTGTGCTGAGTGAAGTCGAAAGGAATGGTTATAAATATGTCTCCCCGCTTCTTTTACGCGGTCAGGTTCCTATTAACAAAACAGGCAGCGGGTTATAACGAGGCGCAGCCTCGTTGCAGCAGTATGTTGAAACTACTGCGCAGTTTCTTCTGGTGCTTAAATGCCCCGCTTTGTTGCAGCATGCAAAAAAATTTGCTCCGCAGTTTCTAAGAAGCTTAAAATATTAAGAATATTATAGTATGGATTAAACGTTGCTTTGCAAGTTGTATACAGGGATTTTTAACTGGAAAAAGGTTTGGGTTTAGTCTTTCCTTTTTGATATAATATTGAACATAAGTGTTTTAATAGGCGAGGAGGTAGCGTGATGGCACTTACAATTAAAGAGGTTGAGCATGTTGCCCTGCTGGCCAGGCTCGAATTGAACGCAGACGAAAAGCAGACCTTTGCTGAACAAATGGGTACAATACTGGACTATGCCAATAGACTTAATGAACTTGATACGGATGGGATTGAGCCATTGTCCCACATATTGCCGGTTTTCAATGTCTTACGGGATGATGAAGTAAAACCGGGTTCACCCCGGGAAGAGATTTTATCCAATGCTCCTCTGCTGGAAGATCAACAGTATAAGGTTCCTAAAATAATTTAGAGGAGGTTGCAGATTTGGAATTACATGAACTCACTGTACACGAATTACATGAAAAACTAGCCGGCCGGGAAGTATCTGCGGAAGAGCTGGTAAGCTCTTTTTTTTCGCGTATTAATTCCTTGGAGCCGAAATTGCGGGCCTTTTTAACCATCACGGAAGAAAAGGCACTGATGCGTGCTCGCGAAACCGACAAGCTGGGGAAATATGAAGGCTTAGACGGAATTCCTTTTGCATTGAAAGACATTTTTTGTACGCGCGGAATAAAAACTACCTGTGCATCCAAAATATTGGAAAATTTTGTCCCGACTTATGATTCTACTGCTGGCCGCCGCCTTGAGGAACAGGGAGGTATATTGCTGGGGAAGTTAAATATGGACGAATTCGCCATGGGTTCTTCAACCGAGCACTCTGCTTTTTATTCCACCTGTAATCCATGGGATTTGGAGCGAGTGCCGGGCGGCTCTTCAGGCGGCTCGGCAGCGGCTGTTTCCGCCGGTGAAACTCCTTTTGCCCTGGGAACCGATACAGGTGGCTCTATTCGCCAACCAGCTTCCTACTGCGGAGTAGTAGGCCTGAAACCTACCTATGGACGAGTATCGCGCTGGGGAGTAATTGCGTTTGCTTCCTCCCTTGATCAAGTAGGTGTATTTAGTAAGGATGTGCGCGATTGTGCTATAGTCATGAGCATTATTGCAGGAAAAGATCCGCTGGATTCTACCAGTGTAGAGCTTGAAGTACCTGATTACAGCAGTTTTCTGGATGGAAATGTAAGAGGAATGAAAATAGGCTATCCCCGGGAATATTTCCAGCAGGGGGTTGAAGAGAGTATAAAAACTGCAGTAATGCAGGCTCTGAAAAAATATGAAGAAATGGGGGCAATAATCGAGGAAGTATCATTACCCCATAGTGAATATGCTTTGCCTGCCTATTACCTGGTAGCCCCGGCTGAAGCCAGCGCCAATCTGGCTCGTTTCGATGGTGTGAGGTACGGTTTAAGGGATTTTGATGCCGAAAATGTCATAGATATGTTTTCCCGTTCCCGTTCGCAAGGTTTTGGGAACGAAGTTAAAAGAAGAATTATGTTGGGTACCTATGCACTTAGTTCCGGTTACTATGATGCCTATTATTTGAAAGCCCTCAAAGTTCGAAGATTGATTGCCAACGATTTTGAAAAGGTTTTTAATGATTATGATCTTATAGTATCACCTACTGCGCCTTCCCCAGCCTTTAAATTGGGGGAACAAACCGGTGATCCCTTAACCCTGTATATGAACGATATCCTTACCGTGCCCGTTAACATGGCAGGTTTGCCAGGCATGTCAATACCCTGTGGCCTGGTAAATGGTTTGCCGGTGGGGATGCAACTGATTGGCAAGGCTTTTGATGAAGGCACTCTCTTTAAAGCAGCACATGCTTTTGAGCAGAATACTGATTATCATAAAATGAGACCGACACTGGGGGTGAAATAATGAGCAAAGAGTTTGAAACCGTAATTGGACTGGAAGTACATGCGGAATTAAAAACAGCAACCAAAGCCTTCTGTTCTTGCACTACGACTTTCGGAGCTGAACCTAATACGCAAGTATGTCCGGTTTGTTCAGGCTTTCCCGGAATGCTGCCGGTATTAAACCGAAAAATGGTGGAGTTGGCGATAAGAACCGGTATTGCTTTAAATAGCGAAATACCGGAAATATGCAAATTTGACCGCAAAAATTATTTTTATCCCGATTTGCCCAAGGCTTATCAGATTTCGCAATATGATCTGCCCATATGCCAGGGCGGGTTTTTAGATATTGATGTTGATGGTGAACAAAAGCGGATAGGTATTACCAGGGCTCATCTGGAAGAAGATGCCGGCAAGCTTGTGCACCAGGGAGATATCACCACTACTCCTTTTTCGCTGGTTGATTTGAACCGCTCGGGAGTGCCTCTTCTGGAAATAGTATCCGAACCGGAAATGCGCAGTGCACGCGAAGCACGCGCTTATATGGAAAAACTGCGGTCCATTTTACTATTTGCGGGAGTATCAGATTGCAAGATGCAGGAAGGATCACTGCGCTGTGATGCCAATGTTTCAGTTCGTCCGGTGGGGCAAAAGGAGTTTGGCACCAGGACAGAGACTAAAAACCTCAACTCGTTCCGTTCTCTGGAAAGGGCGATTGAATACGAGGTGCGCAGGCAGATTGAAGCCATCGAAGATGGGGAGAAAATAGTCCAGGAAACCAGAACCTGGGATGAGGAAAAACAGCAGACCCGTTCCATGCGTTCCAAAGAAGAAGCACATGATTACAGGTATTTTCCGGAACCCGACCTTTCGCCGTTGAAAATAAGCCGTGAATGGATTGCAGCCATTGCTTCCAATATGCCGGAACTTCCGGTGCAGGCTCGCAGGAGATTAGTGGAAGAATACGCACTTCCGGAATATGATGCAGCTATAATTACGCTCAGTCCGGATTATCTGGAATTTTTTGATCAGTGCATCAGCATTTATAATGATGCCAAGATCGTATCAAACTGGATGATGAGCGAACTAAACCGGCTTTTGAACCAGAATAATATGGAGATTAGTGATTGCCGCTTAAAACCTGCTGATTTAGCCCAATTATTAAAACTTATAGATGATGGCAGCATCAGCGGCAAGATGGCTAAAACCGTGTTCGAAGAAATGTTTAAAAGCGGTAAAAAACCCGAGCTAATAATCAAAGAAAAGGGGATGGCGCTAATATCTGATGAGGCTACTCTTATTAGCCTTATCGATGGTATTATACGGAATAATACCAAGGTTATGGAAGATTATAGAAACGGCAAGGAAAAGGCCTTTGGCTTTTTTGTCGGGCAGATTATGAAGGTGAGCAAAGGACAGGCCAACCCGGCAGTTGTTAATAAGCTTCTAAAAGAACGGCTTAGCCAATAAACTATCTGTGATGCCCAAGAGCATGGCATGAGGGCGACTTATTATCATGCATTAACTTGACTCCTTATATAACATGGCGAAAAGATGTCTTTTACTGCTTTAAGCGGGTCGGGTACAAATTAACAAAACAGGCCCGGGTTATAACGCGGCGCAGCCGCGCTGCAGCGGTGCGCAAGAAACTGCTCCGCAGTTTCTTGCGATGCTTATATTAAAATGATCTGCAGAAGTAACACAGTCCAGATTAAATTCTTAGTGTACCAGTGGGAGGGAGATTTATATGACACGTTCAAGTATGAGTAAAGATTGGTTTTTGGAAGAGGGCGCCAAGGTATATATAGTAGATACTACTCTGCGGGATGGCGAACAGACGGCAGGCGTGGTATTTGCCAATGAAGAAAAAATAAGAATTGCCAAATACCTGGGTGAAATAGGGATAGACCAGATTGAAGCAGGGATACCGGTTATGGGCGGCCATGAAAAGGAATGTATCAAAGAAATAGTAAGGTTAGGCTTGAAATCAAGCATTATGGCCTGGAACCGGGCCGTTATTTCCGATATCAAAGAATCTCTGGATTGCGGTGTGGATGCGGTGGCTATTTCGATATCTACATCTGATATTCATATAGAGCACAAGTTGCAAACAACCCGTCAGGATGTTTTAAACCGCATGGCAGATGCAGTCAAGTTTGCGAAGGATAATAATCTGTATGTATCGGTGAATGCCGAAGATGCTTCCCGTTCCAATATGGAATATTTAACTGAATTTGCTCTGATAGCCAAGCATTGCGGAGCTGATCGTCTGCGTTTTTGCGATACAGTGGGAACCTTAACCCCGCTGGCCGCCTTTCGATATATAAAAACACTTATCGATGCGGTTGGTATTAACATTGAAATGCATACCCATAATGACTTTGGTATGGCCACGGCCAATGCCTTGTCAGGAGTATATGCCGGTGCCAATTATGTAGGAGTAACAGTAAATGGGCTGGGAGAAAGAGCTGGCAACTCATGTTTACAGGAAGTGATTATGGGACTTAAATACTTGCTTAATGTCAACCTGCCCCATAACACCATGTTATTCCGCGAAGTGGCCGAATATGTAGCACATGCATCAGGGCGTGCATTGTCAGTAAGCAAACCTATAGTAGGGTCAGGTATCTTTGCCCATGAATCAGGTATTCATGGTGATGGAGTATTGAAAAACCCCCTTACCTACGAAGTATTCAGCCCGGAAGAAGTTGGGCTGGAACGGCAGATGGTAATCGGCAAGCATTCCGGGTCGGCATCCATTCGTGCCAAGTTCAGCAAAGAATATTTTATTGAGCTCGATAATAAAGAAGCTGCTGAGATTTTGGAGCGGGTGCGGGCTATGTCCATCCGTTTGAAGCGTTCACTTTTTGACAAGGAACTGATGTATATTTATGAAGAGTTAAAAAAGGAAGGTAAATAGGAACACCCTACTTCTCACTTTAATAATTAAGCTGCAAGGAGGATTTGATTCAATTGGGGAAAACAATTGCCGAGAAGATACTATCTAACAAAAGTGGTCAGGATGTAAAAGCCAACGATATTGTGGTTGCCAATCTCGATTTTGTCATGGGACAGGATGGCACGTCACCGCTGGCCATACAAGCATTTCGTGAAATGCAAGCTGCGAGGGTTTTTGACCCTTCCCGCATTGCCATGGTGATTGACCACAGTTCACCCAGTCCCCTGGAGGGGGTATCCGAACTGCACCGGCAAATGCGTGTATTTGCCCGTGAACAGGACATTAATTTTTATGATATTGGTGAAGGTGTCTGCCACCAGCTGGTACCGGAACAGGGCCATGTGGGCCCCGGCGATTTGGTAATCGGAGCTGATTCACATACCTGTACGTACGGAGCGATAAATACTTTTTCTACTGGAGTGGGTTCTACTGATTTGGCGGCTGGACTTATTTCCGGCAAGCTGTGGTTCAAGGTTCCTGAAACCATTAAATTCATCTTAAACGGAAAACTGCCTAAAGGGGTATACTCCAAAGATCTTATACTTTATTTGATTGGTGATGTTACTGCTGATGGTGCCACTTACCTGGCGGCTGAATACACGGGAGAAGCGATAAATGATCTTTCTGTCGAGGCCCGGTTTACGATCAGCAATATGGCGATTGAAATGGGTGCCAAAGCCGGATTGATGGAAGCTGATCAAAAGACTCTGGAATGGGTCAAGCAGCACAGCAAAAAAGAATTCCAGCCAGTTAAAGCTGATGCGGATGCTGTTTATGCGATGATCAAGGAATATGATGTTTCCAAACTGGAACCACAGATTGCCAAACCCCATACAGTAGACAATGTTGCCCCACTGCGGGCGGTAGCGGGTACACCTATTCAGCAGGGGGTTATTGGTACATGTACCAATGGGCGTATTGAAGACCTGCGTATTGCAGCTTCTATTTTAAAAGGTAAAAAGGTTCACCGCGATTCACGTTTGATTGTTGCTGCATCATCCCGGCAGGTTATGCTACAGGCGATGCGGGAAGGTTTAATAGAAATTATTATGGAGGCCGGAGGAGTTATGGTAACTCCAGGTTGCGGACCATGTGTGGGCACTCATAATGGGGTACCCTCCGATGGTGAAAATGTTATTTCTACTGCGAACCGTAATTTCAAAGGCCGCATGGGCAATAATAAGGCTTTTATATATCTGGGTTCACCAGCCACCGTGGCTGCATCAGTTATAAATGCCCGGATAACTGATCCGCGGGAATATATTTAAGGCAGAATTAAGAATAATAATTGGATTTGGTAAAACAAATGCTAAGGGAGGATTAACATGGATTTAAAGGGTTATGTGCATAAATTCAGTGATGATGTGAATACCGATTATATTATTTCCGGGCGTCACAAATTCAAAACCCTTGATATGAAGGAATTGGCCAAGTATGTAATGGAGGATCTGGACCCGGAATTTTATTCCAAAGTAATAAGCGGAGATTTTATTGTTGCCGGGAGAAATTTTGGCTGCGGCTCTTCAAGAGAACAGGCACCGCTGGCGATAATCAATGCGAATATAAGTGCAGTTATTGCCAAATCATTTGCCCGTATTTTTTATCGTAATTGTATAAACACCGGATTGCCTTTAATCGAATGTGACACTGACCAGATTGATGAGGGTGATGAACTGGAAGTCGATTTACAGCAGGGTGTACTGCACAATCTTAGCAAGGGCATAGACATTACTATTACTCCTTTGCCAGCAGTTATGCTGAAAATATTGTCTGACGGCGGGTTGGTTGAGCATTTCAAGAAATATGGTTCATTTAATTTTGATTAATAACAAGTCTTAATGATAGAGGAGGCAAATAAATTGGCCAGTCAAAACCAGGTTAAAGGTGAAAAAATTACTGTAAAAGACGGCATTTTAAATGTGCCAGACTATCCGATTATTCCATTTATTGAAGGGGATGGTACTGGACCGGATATATGGGCAGCCGCTTGCCGTGTATTGGATGCAGCTGTAAATAAAGCTTATGACGGTAAAAAATCAATTGTCTGGAAAGAGATTCTGGCCGGAGAGAAAGCATTCAAGCAAACCGGGGAATGGCTGCCAGTTGAAACCTTTGATGCCATTCGCGAATATATTATAGCTATCAAAGGACCTTTAACTACGCCTATCGGCGGGGGCATCCGTTCCTTGAATGTGGCCCTGCGCCAGGAACTGGATCTATATACCTGTCTGCGCCCGGTTCGCTACTTCCCTGGAGTTCCTTCACCGGTCAAGCGCCCGGAAGATACCAATATGGTCATTTTTCGCGAAAATACCGAGGACATTTATGCAGGTATTGAGTATGACAGTACATCACCTGAAGCCAAGAAGATAATCCAGTTTCTGCAGGGTGAACTTGGAGTCAGCAAAATACGCTTTCCTGAAACTTCAGGGATTGGCATTAAACCTGTTTCCGAAGAAGGCAGCAAACGTTTGGTAAGAGCAGCTATTAACTTTGCTGTCAAAGAGGGACGCAAGAGCGTGACTCTGGTGCATAAAGGCAATATTATGAAGTTTACTGAAGGGGCTTTTAAAAAGTGGGGTTACGAGCTGGCGGAAAGCGAATTCGCTTCCCAAGTCTTTACCTGGGAGCAATATGACCGGATTAAAGAGAAAGATGGAGAACAGGCAGCAGACCAGGCTCAGAAGAAGGCGGAGCAAGAAGGTAAAATCATTATAAAAGATGCTATTGCTGATATCTTCCTGCAGCAGATACTTACTCGACCTGCTGAATTTGATGTCGTTGCGACATTGAATCTTAACGGAGACTATATCTCTGATGCTCTAGCCGCACAAGTAGGCGGAATTGGGATAGCACCTGGTGCCAACATCAACTATGTAAGCGGACATGCCATATTTGAAGCGACTCATGGTACAGCACCAAAATATGCGGGCTTGGACAAGGTTAACCCTTCTTCGGTAATTTTATCAGGAGAAATGATGCTGCGTCACCTGGGGTGGAATGAAGCTGCTGATTTGATAATTAAAACAATCGAGAACACGATTGAAAGTAAAGTAGTTACTTATGATTTTGCCCGGCTTATGGAGGGTGCTACGGAAGTCAAATGTTCGAAATATGCTGATGCTTTAATAGCAAACATGTAAGTGAGACGGGGACACAAGGGGACGTTTTTGTTGTGGACACAAGGGGACGTTTTTGTTGTGTCATTATGTCCAGGACATAATGACACAACAAAAACTTCCCCTTGTGTCCACAACAAAAACGTCCCCTTGTATCACCCCTGTGTTACTTAATAAAAGCACAGTCCCAAGGTGCCGGGACCCACAT
>JAQUBU010000208.1 GCA_028686565.1 Syntrophomonadaceae bacterium | reverse complement strand
ACTGTCACTGTTGTATTCCCGCTGAATCTCCTGAATATGGGGCATCCAGCTATGCACTCGTTCGTGAACCTCACTGTCTTTAACCTGATCGACTAAAAGCACACGATTTTTGCCGATTTCCACTCCAATATTGTAGCAACCTTCCTCTATATCGGTGCTAACCAACAGTCCTTCATACTCTTCTTTCGCATAAGGACCGTTTCTCAAAAAAGCATCCTTGGTCATGACCTTGCCTTTTTTATCTTTCATTTTCAAGCCTCCCTTATTATTTCTTATAGCGATATTTTTTCCGTTATCGCTTATTTTATGTATTGTAATCATGCTTTCCAGGGTTAGCTTGAATTAATCGTTCTTTTTGGCTGCGATTCAATTTTTTAATATTTAATTCTCGTTTTAAGGCATCACTTTTACTTGCCATTTCTTCATGGTATACACATTTTACCGGCCTTCTTCCGCGCGTATACTTGCTTCCCAAACCTTCATTGTGTTCCTGCAGACGCCGCTTAATATCGGTTGTATAACCTGTATAATAACTCCCGTCACTACATTGCAAAATATAAACAAATATCATTAATTTTCCTCCTCTGGTAGCAAAATCTATATTTTATCATAAAATACATTGCACAGAAAACAGGGGGTATAAAAAAATGAATATTATCTGGCCTTTTAATCTTCCCCAACTATTGAGAAGGGCATTCGGTATGAGACCAGCAGTTTCATCTATTCAAAGTGAAGAGGAATTTATGATTATCGCCCGTACTTTATTACGAGTTATTGATTTAATTGATCACTACACCTATTCCCATAGTATCCGGTTGGCTAAACTCGCTGCACAAGTAGCAAAGGAAATTGATCTGACAGAAGCAGATCTCAAAATTTTGTACCACGGAGCCCTGCTCCATGATATCGGCAAAATCAGCATAGGCAAATCAATTCTGTGCAAAACTGAATCCCTTACACATGAAGAATGGCTGATTGTCAAGCGTCATCCTGTACTTGGTACTGAAATGCTGGAAGCTGCAGTTCAATATCCAGAAATTCTATCACTGGTTAAACACCACCATGAAAATTTTGATGGCAGTGGTTATCCAGATGGCCTGGCCGGAGAAGAGATACCTTTTCTGGCAAGAATCGTCAATATTGCGGATAGTTTTGATGCCATGACAAGTCAGCGTCCATATCATCCAACCCGTTCGGTGAACGAGGCTTTACAGGAACTCGAAAATTGTGCATCCAAGCAATTTGATCCTATTTTAGTTCAACATTTTGTAACAATGATAAGAAAACATCAAATAGTTTAAAATAAAAAACGGGGGTACTACCCCCGTTAAAAATTGCTGCTAGAACCTGTGATGGGTAACCCTTAATGGCAGATTAAATTTATGTGTTATGGTATTACCCACTTCTTCAATATCATCCAGAGTAACATCAATTACTAAACATTTCAGCTTGGAATAAATACGGTACGCATTATCAAGTTCCTCGGCTACCAAATCATCCAGGCTTTCCATGTCATTTGGCATGTCGAAGCTTCTCATTCTCTCTTTGCGCAAATCCATAAGAGTTTCAAGATCAATCGTCAAACCAACCATCGGTACAATACCCTTTAGATCTATAATTTGCTGGGGTATTTCAGTATCCATAACTATCGGGTAATTGGCTACTTTTAGTCCTAAATTAGCCAGATGCATGGATAGCGGCGTCTTCGATGTCCTGGGCAATCCCAGTATGATTAGATTAGCATCATTCAGGGTGTCCAGATTCTGTCCGTTATCATGTTCAATGGTATATTCTATCGCTTTCATACGATTAAAATACTGATCATCCATTTTGTGAGTCAAGCCCGAAATATATTCCGGCTGTAAACCGGTTTTGGTATGAATAGCTTCAAATAGCGGAGCCATCATGTTAACCACAATAACCCCTTTATCCTTGGCGATCGTATCCATATGTTTAGATAATTCCGGTTTTACTATGGTATAGATAATAATTGCATCTTCTTCAACTGCCTGATCAATAATTCTTGCTACCTGCTCTTCTTTAGTCACCCTTGAGAAACGGGTAATATTTCGCTCAAGTTTGAATTGTAATACTGAGGCAACCGCTATTTTTTCAGCAGTTTCGCCAACTGAGTCAGACACAGCAAAAATGTGTAATTGTTCAGCCATTTTTTCAAACCTCCTTTTTCATGTCATGACTTCTGGCCTAACCGCCAGATTTTTAGCTGCACTATATTTATTTTATTCTACAATACCCGGTAGTTTTCCTTCTTTTCTGCAATTACAAGTTAATTATTATTAGCAACCTGATGGATATAGGCATAAAAATCAGTAGTCTTTCATATATATAATTTTGAAGGATTTTTCTAAATACTGGCTTTAAGTAAGTAATAAATGTTATTATATAAATTGATGGGGTATACTCTTTGAGGTGATAATATGATGTCATTTGAATCTGTTTTTGCACTAATAATGGTAATATGTTTGGGGTTTGGCTTAGTCGCTGCCATCATCGGAGTGTTTTTGTTCAACGGCTTCGACTGGTGGGATAAACTGTAATGTTAATTGCAGCTTCTACTCATCTCCAATAGATTTGACGTGAGATAAGTATGCCTGCATACTTATTATTTTTCTGCCCTTATTGCTTTTTATCAATTATCTCAGCTCTTTAAAGGCCGGAAAAAATTGCGGAGCAGTTTCTTCTGCACCACTGCAACGAGGTGGGGGCTAAGAACCCGCCACCTGTTTTGTTAATAGAAACCCTACCGATTAAAAAGCAGGCAACATATTTATAACCATTCCTTTCACTTCACTCAAGGCACAAAACGTAATTTTTCTTTCAGACTTCACCTCTTGGCATTAAATAGTAATGTCGCTTTGATTATCCTGTCTTTCCTCTGGAAGAACAGGTGTTTCTTCTGGCAAATTCGGGTTATTCTCAATATTATCTTCTTGCAAATTCTCATCTGGTAAAAGACCATCTTCCTCTGGCAAAGGCGCTTCTAAAACACCGTCATCCTGATTTTCTGTTTGTTCATTAGCCGGCTGTTCTTGCTGCTTGGAATAATCAGCTTTGGGTTTTTCTTGCAGCAGATAGCTGTAAAACAATGTGTTCATATAGTCTCTCCACAACGGGGCAGATACACTTCCTCCATTAGTTCCGTAACCGCTAACCACTTTCCCATCACTGTTGCCGACCCAAACAGCGCTTGCCAGATCATCTGTGTAACCTAAATACCATAGGTCCCTGCTATCAGTTGTGGTACCGGTTTTTCCTCCGCTCTTTATAGCTATGGCTGCACTTTTTCCAGTACCATAACGAACCACATCTCTTAACATATCGTTCATCAATCGGGCTGTATCACTAGTAATTACCCGCCTGGAATCAGATTGATTCTCATAAATAATCCTCCCGGCCGGGTCTTCGATCCGTTCAATACAATAATAATCATGATACATGCCGTTATCTGCAAAAACGGCAAAGGCGGCGGCCAATTGCAATGGCGATATCCCTTTGCACATCCCCCCTAATCCAAGTGCCAGGCTTTTGTCTTCATCGGTTAAGCTGCTTATTCCAAAGGTTTTTAAATATTTGCTTGCTTCCTCTATCCCCAAACGGTTCAGGATTTCCAGCGAGGCAATATTATAAGAGTTAACAAGTGCTTGCCTTACGGTAGTCTTCTCCGGAGCCCAGCTATAGTTTTTAGGTTTATAGCCCCCAAAATCCCTTTCTTTATTGTTAAGCTCTGTCTCAGGAGTAATTATTCCCTCATTAATAGCTGCAGCATAATAAAGGGGCTTTATAGCGGATCCGGGCTGTCTTGGCCACACCACCATATTAAGCTGGTTTCTTTCATAATCAACCCCTCCAACCATGGCCTTTATACTTCCACTTTGAGGCTCTATCGAAATCAAGGCTGCATCTTGGGCAGTAATTCCTCGCTTAGTAAATGAACGAGTATGATTTTTCACGGCACGCACGGCAGCTTTCTGTATCCGGCTGTCTATAGTAAGGTATATTTTAATACCTCCCTGATATATTCCATTGGGACCTAATATTTCTTCCAGCTGCGGTGTCAGGTAGGCAGTAATATACGGATAATCCTGTTTTACAGGTTCATAGCCTTTGATATATATTGGTTGTTTTATTATTGCATCTGCTTCTGCAGCGGTCAGTATATCCTGCTCGTACAGAACATTAATGACGATTTCTTGCTGTGCTTTCAATCCGGCAAAATTTCGATCCGGAGAATAATATTCCGGTGCCCGTATCATAGCTACCAGAATACAAGTCTCAGCCTGGTTCAGCGAGAAAACATCTTTGCCGAAATAGTATCGTGCTGCCGTGGCTATGCCTGAAGATCCGCGGCCCATAAATATTTCATTTAGATACATACCCAGAATGGCATCTTTGCTGAACTTTTCTTCTATAGCAGTTGCTAATAAAGCCTCCTTTATTTTTCGGATATAAGTTTTCTCCTGGCTTAGAAAAAGGGTACGTGCTAGTTGCTGGGTTATAGTGCTGCCGCCCTCTTCCCTGCTGCCGGCTTTCAGATTATTCATTACGGCTCTTACTATACCCCGGCTGTCCACACTGCCATGCTGATAAAAGCGGCGGTCCTCAACAGCTACTACGGCCTGTTGAAGGAAAACCGGGAATTCTTCACTGTATACACGTTTATAGCCCAGCCGTGCAAGCTCCTGTC
>JAQUBU010000207.1 GCA_028686565.1 Syntrophomonadaceae bacterium | reverse complement strand
ATATAGCAGTTATTGATCATGATGATATTGATGAAGTGGCAGCTAATTCACTTATTGAGGTTAAACCCCTGGCTATAATAAACGCCCGGCCGTCAATAACCGGCAAATACCCGGCCAAAGGAGTATATAAGATACTAAAGGCTGGAATTCCAGTACTTGATGAGGTGGGAGAGCAGATATTTGATCTGTTAAAGGAAGGAACCTTAATAGAAATCAGAGAAAACCAGATCTTTTGGGGAAACAATCTGCTGGCTGAAGGGAAGGAACTTAGCCTGGAAGATGTAAGGGTGAAGCTCAAAGAAGCCCGCCAGAATATCCAGGCTGAGCTGGACAGCTTTGTTGAAAACACCTTGGAATATGCTAAAAAAGAAAAGGATATCTTAATAGGAAATTTGGAGGTTCCGCCTATTGAGACCAATATGCTGAATCGCCATGTGCTCATTGTGGTAAGAGGCAGCAGTTATAAAGAAGATCTAAGAACCATCAGCTCTTATATTCAGGATGAAAAGCCAATATTAATTGGGGTAGATGGGGGAGCCGATGCCTTGCTGGAATTTGGTCTTACACCCCATATTATAGTGGGAGATATGGATAGTGTCTCGGATTTGGCGCTCAAGTGCGGTGCGGAAATTTTGGTTCATGCTTATGCGGATGGTAAAGCTCCTGGTCTGGAAAGGGTGGAGGCCATGGGTTTAAATGCACAGACATTTCCAATGCCAGGAACCAGTGAGGATGTAGCCATGATACTTGCCTGGGAATATGGAGCTAGTCTGATCGTTGCTTTAGGGAGTCACTCCAATATGATAGATTTTATGGAAAAGGGACGTAAAGGGATGGGCAGCACATTTTTAGTGAGGCTTAAAGTTGGCTCCATTTTAGTAGATGCAAGGGGAGTAAGTCAGCTGTACAAACAGCATATGTCCAGCAAATACCTTTGGCAGTTATTGATTGCGGCCTTGATACCCATTATTATAGTTTTAGCAGTATCGCCAGCTACCAAACCGTTTTTCCGTATATTACTTTTGCAGCTTAAAATTTTATTTAATATTTGAGGTGTAGTGAATGATTGATTTAAGATACCATATTGCTTCATTAGTAGGCATTTTTCTGGCGCTTGGCCTGGGGATTCTAATTGGCAGCACCATAGTCGGAGATAATTTATTGGTTGACCAGCAGAAAAAAATGATAGATCGTTTGGAACAACAATTCTATTCTTTACGGGAAAGAGAAAACGATTTAGTTACAGTAAATAATTATAATGATCAGATTATCGCTAATTATGAGAACTATAGCCAGACTTTGTTGCCGTCCTTGGTGAAAGAGCATCTGGTTGATTATAAAATTGGCATGGTAGTCAGCGGGGGCAGCGATATACCTGCAGGAATGCTGAATGCTCTTTCAATTGCGGGAGCAGAGGTAGTATCCAAATCTGTAGTTTTGACCAATATGAATTTGGACAACCCTCAACTTCTAAAAAGGGTACGCGAGTTTTATAATGTGGAAAATGATATTACTGCCGATGTCTTGAGGCAATACCTGGCACAAAGCGTGGCTCTGGTAATTATGAATAAAGCCGATCCGGGTTTATTGGATTTTTTACAAGCTAACGAGCTTATTAAATTCAGCGGGAATAACAGCATTCCTCTTAACGGTGTATTAGTATTAGGTGGGACCAATAATGTATCCAGTAATTTTTCAGCCAGTTTTGATCATGCTTTAATTGGAGCTTTGTCTAAAGAGGAAATAAAAATATTTGGCGTGGAAAAATCGGATACGGTCTACTCCTATATGGCAGAATATCAGAAAAATAATATGAGCACCATCGATAATGTAAATTTGAGTCCGGGTCAAATATCACTGGTATATGCAATGGAAGGCGAACCCGGACATTATGGGATCAAAGCAACTGCAAAACAATTCATGCCTTCTTTGCCGTAGAACTCATTAAGGGTATGGCATCACTGTATGAAAATTAAATTAATAATTGGGGATTATATATGAAAAGCGTAGGCATAATCATACCTGCATATAATGAAGAAGATCGTATTGTCGATACCTTGAAAGCGGTAAAGTCCATTGCCGGGATTGACAAGATCATAGTAGTAAATGACGGCTCCAGTGACAACACTGCAGAACTTGCCCGGGCCGAGGGTGTTTTTCTTTTGGATATCAAGCAAAATTGCGGCAAAGGCGGAGCGATGAATGCTGCTTTGCCGCATATTGACACAGATATCATAGTATTTCTGGATGCGGACCTCGGAGAATCAGCCAAACAGGCTGACTTACTGATTAAACCAGTAATGGATGGCAAAGCTGATCTTTGTATAGCTGCATTTCCTCCACCCAGGAAAAAAGGAGGATTAGGGCTGGTAAAAGGAACAGCTGCCCGGGCTCTTGCCAAGGCAGGCAATATGAAGTCAACTGCCCCCTTAAGCGGGCAACGGGCAATGACCCGAGCAGTCCTGCAAGCGGTCACGCCTTTTAATGAAGGTTATGGTGTAGAATTAGGAATGAGTATAATTGCTTTAAAAAATGGATTCCGGATTATGGAAGTTCCCACTACTATGAGCCATAAGGAAACCGGGCGTGATTATAAGGGCTTCGTGCACCGGGGCAAACAATTTGTTGATGTGCTGAAAGTATTGGCCGGCTTAAGGAGGAAGAACATTTGAGTATCGGGCTGATAGCATTGGGGGCGGTTATTGCAGGAGCACTTTTGGAAGGAGTAGCCCTGCATTTTCTTCTTCCAATGTTAAAAGAGACTGGAGCAGTAAGACAAAACTACCAGGGAATCGATATTCCGGTGAGTGCAGGTATTAGTTTCCCGCTCGTAACCATCAGTGTTTTTGCTATATATGTGCCTTTTTCTTTCTTTAAAACCAGTTATTATCCATTTTTATTGGGGATTATGGCTCTTTGCTTCTTAGGTTTTATTGATGACATGCTCGGACAAAGAGATGCCCTGGGTTTTAAAGGTCATTTTGGTGCTCTGTTCAAGGGAAGCCTTACCACTGGTGGATTAAAAGCCTTGGGGGGAGGAGTAATAGCCTTCTTTCTAGCCCTTCTGCAACCCACCGGCTGGGTTGATCTGCTGCTTAATACCATGCTCATGGCTCTTTTTACGAATATGTTGAATTTGCTGGATTTGCGTCCCGGCCGGGCGATAAAGGGATACCTGTTTTTTCTAATTATTATAGTGGCCTTGGCTGGAGCCCGGGTCGACTGGCTCATTATAGCGCCCTTGTTAGGTGCGGTTATTATTTATTTTGTTATTGATCTCAAAGCCCGGGCTATGATGGGAGATGCCGGTTCCAATGTTTTGGGGCTGGCCCTGGGTTATATCAGTGTTATAAGTCTAAATCTGCCCTGCAGGGCAGGAGTTTTGCTTTTTTTAATCCTCTTGCATATATACACTGAAAAATATTCACTGACCAGGACGATCGAAAAGTATTCTTTCTTAAGAGCGGTTGATAAACTGGGAAGGGGGGAATCAGGTGGTTAATGAGAAAAGATTGCTGGCTAGTTTTATAGAGATGGTGGAGACAGATTCTGTTTCGGGGCAGGAAGCAGGAATGCGTGACCTTCTGCAAGAAAAGTTCAGGCAATTCGGCTGGCAGGTTCGTGAAGATGGAGCTGGTACTTTATTGAGGGGTAATTCCGGTAATTTGCTGGTTAATGTGCCGGGAAATCTCGATCTGCCGCCGCTGTTATTCTCTGCGCATATGGATACGGTTACTCCGGGTCTGGGAGTAAAAGCAATTGTCGATGAGGAAGGTTTTATTAGAAGTTCCGGGGATACTATACTTGGTTCCGATGATAAAGCGGCTATAGCTGCACTTGTAGAAGTTTGCCATGTGCTGGAGGAAAATAAACTTCTACACCCTCCCCTGGAATTGCTTTTTACGGTTAGTGAGGAGCAGGGGCTCAAAGGTGCCAAGGCTTTTGATTATAAACAACTTAAGGCTAAAACTGCTTATGTGCTGGATGCTGGCGGTGAACCGGGAGTAATCATAACGCAATCCCCCTGTCAGAATGAAATTGAATACACAGTTTATGGCAAGGCTGCACATGCCGGTATCAGCCCCGAAAAAGGAATTAACGCTATCCATCTGCTGGCTCAGGCTCTGGCGGTCATGCCTTGCGGACGCATTGATGCGGACACTACCTGCAATTTTGGAAATATCAAGGGAGGTGCCGCCCGCAATATCGTTGCTGATTTATGTAAGGTCAAAGGGGAAGCGCGCAGCCTAAGCCGTGAAAAATTGGACAGCTTGACTGCTGATATGAAAAGTGTTTTTCACAGCGAGGTGGAGAAACGAGGAGGAAGAGCTGAGGTTGAAGTCAGATTCCTCTATCCTGAAATGAAGCTGGAGGATAATGAAGCGGTTGTAGAATTGGCGGTCCAAGCAGCCAAGCATACTGGTTTGCAGCCGCAGCTGCTTAGTACCGGCGGAGGCAGTGATGCAAGTATTATTAACGGCCAGGGGATTCGCTGCGCTAATCTGGGAGTGGGTATGCAGGCGGTTCACACCTGTGATGAACATATAAAGGTCATTGATTTGGTTAATGATGCCCGTTGGGTCTTGGCTATTATACAATTAGCATGTCAGCAATAGTATTTAAAATACTTGCTTAAATCACCTGAATAATAGCTATTCATATTCCCTTGCGTGCTCTAAAGGCACACGCACGGAGACAATTGAAGCA
>JAQUBU010000206.1 GCA_028686565.1 Syntrophomonadaceae bacterium | reverse complement strand
GATTCCGGGAGCTTTATAACGCGCCCAGTAATAGGTTAAGGAGGTATAAACGAAAAAGCGGTTAACCCATGGATTGCGCAGTAGAGCGAAAGCTAGTATATATAATACATAGATGATGACCAGAGAAAGTAGCCAAGAGATGATCATTTCTGCGGAATCTAATGCTGTCCCAGTAATACTTAAACCAGTGGCGGACAAAAAGCGCTGTAAATATAGACTTGCCGGTATCGAGGCCGTTAGCATGATCATAATGGCCGCCATGGAGTGCGAAGTTTCGATAGCCTGCTGGGGGCAGATATTCATACAGCGCATACAGCTCTCGCAATAGAAGCTCCAGTAGGGCCTTTCATCAATGATTTGGATAGCACCGACCGGGCAGAGCTCGGCACAGATTCTACAGCCGTTGCAGCGCTTGGAGGCAAAGAAAGTCTTGGCTAAAAAGAAACGCCCTATCACCAAATACGCCAGACTTATGGGGAGAAGCATCAAATCCAGGGGAAGGAACAAGAAGAAAATAAGCGGGAACCTGCGTTTGTCGGCCAGTAGAGCACAGCTGAAGCGGTCAACTATGCTGCGGCAATGTTTGACGATGTCATCGACCGTATGCGGGAACAAGCCGGGATGTATGGAAATCCAGTTTGACGGCATATCCAGGGGCAAAACGCCTCGAATACTATATCCCTTGAGAGCCAGGATCAGCATGGGCAGCAGGATGGCTATTCCTGACACGCCAGGGGTAAACCAGCGGCCGAGTTTCATTCCGGCGCGGGTGTTTAGCAGAAAGACTGGATTATGGCCGCGGGGAAAATAGAGCAAGAATTTGAGCATGTACCATGGAAGATTAAACCCGTGGGTGGGATAGGCAAAACCCAGCAGAGTGTCCGGGGCTGGTTGGGGGATGGAATGGCGGTCAAAACGATCTATTGGCCTTACCCGGGCTGCGACTCCGGACTTGCTGGCATTTTCGGCAATCCAACGGCTGGCGCATAATGAGTTTCCAGTACCGGTAAAATAGTAGGTAAGTATTTGAGTAGTCATTCGAGACTGGACTCCTTTCCAGTTTTAAGACCTTCATATGCCAGTCTTATTATAATAGCCCAGGCAGATGTAATCCCTTCTCTTGGATTATTAACCAGGCTACTGCCAGCCACGCCGCCAATGCTAATACTCCCAGGAGTTTGTCCAACCACGACATCGTTGACCCCTTGATCACAATATAAATGACCATAACAATTACATAAAACACAATAAGACCAAGAGCTATATAAAACAAGGAGTTCCATCCGGTTTTCTGCCATCCCAGGATGACGGCACCTAATAATATGCTGATTTCAAATATTGCACTACGCATAATCGATTCCTCCCGTAAGAATTATTCAATACCTGGATAATATTTTCCTCCTTATGGAGAACACAGGCTGCCAGAAAAACAACATGTGACAGGAAAGGGTCTGCTATCAGAATATTTCACCCTACGATTTGTCAACTCAAACAATATGCATGGATATCAGCAATATCTTGCTGTCTGGGAATGACTATCTTGTTGTTAATGATTTTGGTATGTATTTAAAGCATGGTTCTAATTAAACATTAAGTTTTAAAGCGGGACGTACACCGTCACCGGCTGAGCTGACATTCGCATAGCTACGAATGCTGCAACTTGTACCAACAAAAAACGCACGCGAAAGCTTGTTTCCTTGTGTTCGCAGCCACCACCAGGAACAGCCAAGTGCTTCGCCGCTGCTGATGATATAGTTATCTTTGTTTGTTTTATCATATACATATAAGCTGCATCCATCAGGTTTTTTCGTTTTGGAAAAGTCCGTTCCAACGGCACGCCGCAAATCCTTGCCGTGTATATCAGTTAAATCCTTTATCTCAGTAACGCTAAGCAAAAAAACCTTGTCCTCCGTATCCGGGCTGCCTTCTCCGTTGTCTGTGCAATGAGTCGTCTTTATAAATTTCTTTTCTGTGTCAGTGAATGCAGTGTTATAGAATTCATCGTTCAGCCACTTGCGCAAATCACAGTCACACCACGTAATATCCACGCAATCATACCACGTAATATCCACGGACTTGCCGTGATATCGCTTGCAGTCCAAAATGTACTCGCTCAAAAGGAACAGCTCACTTCCTGAATTTTGCAGCACCCGCCACTTTATAGGCGTCCTGTCTGCACCGTTCGATGTATGTGGATAAGTGCCGAAAGTAATAATTTCTCCGGGTTTTACCTTTCGCACGAAATTTTGGACTTGTTTTAACTTTCGTTTTTCGCTCAATAATCTTTCCTTGTTAGGACTGGTGTTATCCAATAAAAAATCTGCCCAATCAAGTCCAAGCTTATCAGTATTTTTCTGCCAATACTGCAAGCGGTGATAATAGTAATTTATCTTTTCGTTGACTGGTTTTGGAAAGTATTCTTTTCTGTATTTTAGGACTATTGCAGTCAATTCATAGATGGGCAAGCCTAAAGCGTGGGTTTCTACATGAACAGTAGCTCCGGCCTGTCCAATTGCGTGGCACAAAGCACCGTATTCACTGTCATCAAATTTTTTAGCCACTGCATGTGAAGCTAAAATAGCCTGTTTTGCTGGGGGCATTTTGATTTTGCCTCTAGCCCAAGCCTCGCAAAGCTCCAAACACGTTCTGGGTCTGCGTTCATCGGGATACTTTGTTTCAAATTGTTCCAAAGGCAGTTTTGCACAATCCAATGCCCACATCACAAGGGTTCGGTGATTTTGTAATTGAATTAGTTTTATTAACTCTTGTAAGCATTGACTGTCACGAGAAAACAATATTTTATTTCTTTTCTTTAATTTGATTTCTACATCTAAGAACATAATATTAATACCCCACCAAATTATAAATAATATTCATATTTAGCCTAATCGGTATATGGATAACTGGGAGCTGGTAGGTGTCTAAACCCTATACCCTATTTGAATGGGTACTTTGAGTAGCAGTTTTTGCTTGATCCTTCTGTAACTATTTGACTTTGTCTTTAAGTATGTGCTGCCACTTTCCGTCCATCAGCGGAATTTCTTTTAGTTCAACCGTACCTTCCCAGCTATAGTTAGCTGGCCAATTCCTGAAAATATTCACAAATATAAATAATAATCTATAGCCTATAGGATATCCTGCTGGCTGCCATTCCTCCAATTGATTCAGTTCGACATGAACCTGATCTGTAATTTTTTCAAGCCGGTATTGACCTCCGGTTATTTTATCCGAGGATATATATATATCAAAGTAACCCATGATACGCTGATTTTCAGGCAAATCCAGCAAATTGGGGAATCCGCCCGGGAAATTGAGCACAGCACTATTTGTATCCTTCCCGATTTGAATTTGATCAACTAATCCTTCAGCATTACAGTGGATTTGTGTTTCGTTTTGCATCGTGGTTTTACCCGGAACGGCATCAAAACATAAAGGATTTGCGCCATCGGGATTGAGAGCCGCAATGGTTAGCCGGGAACAATATCTTGTCAGGTAAGCGCGGTGTCCGCTAATCAAAAGCGGGAGAGTTGCGGGTTCAAGGAGGCGTCCATCCAGCGAACAGTGTATCTGTGTGGTTTTGCGGTATGCAAAGTCGAAGTCATTCATATAAACGAAAAAGAGCTTCTTAGGCTTTTCTATGTTGCCGCCAACCGGAGCTAAAAGTGGAACAGGATGTTTGCAGGCACTTTTTTCTTCTACTTTCAACTCGTTCTTTCGGCCTTGAGCATCTGTGAAGATTAGCTGGACTTGCAGCCCGCTTTCAGTAATTTCGAAAAGGTTTTTATCGAAATGAGTCATTTTCGAATCCGCTATTCCGGTTCCGATACTAAAATATTTATCTGGTATGATGCCAGCTTCATAGTAGATATCTACTTTTCCATTCTTCCGATAACGGAGCAGACGAATTCCTTTACCATTAACCGGGTCATCAAAGAGTTGCGGTTCGTAGCCTTCAAATTCTTCATCCCCGTTAAAACTGATAACAGCAAGCCTTATCATAGGTTCAAATTCAAAATGAAACGGGAGCACATATTTCATATCGGTCCCTCCATGCCTATTTTTTTGTTTTAATACCAGAACATGTTCACAGAACAACCGCATTAACTGATATCAACCCCAAAATGCAATATACACATATGGTAAAAATATTGTGCCTTGTGTTACTTTTGGATGCAAAGGTATTGCCAAGGATTATTACTATAACTGAGATTAAATTATAAGAAAAGATCTGCAGTGCTGAGATGGCCAAATTTGATGAAGTATCCCAGTTATGAAGAGGGTGCTTACTGCACAAAGTATCTTGCGCCATAAATAACAATATATGGAAAATGCGAAGTTGTTATTTTTAAATACCCAGTTTACTCATTATACTCGCTAAATTGAAATTTGTCGGTCTTGTACTGTTAAATGATTACTTCACCTAAGATTTTATCATGCGGAACAATCAAGCACTTTTCTATCGCTTTCCAATGAGCTTCATACAACTGTTTTTGAGCTTTACCATAATTTTTATCTGTATCGAATTCCCAGTAGAGTGCATAGCGGACACATTTTACAATACGAGTAAGTTTATCAGGTTGAAGCCCATCCTTAATAGTTTTCATATCCTTTATATAGTGTGTACGTTGTATAAGCCGAAGAGATTGGCAACCGTCTATTACTTTCATCATTTGAACAGCGTCTTTCATAATAGCTTCAAACTCATTCGTCTTATCTGGCTTTACCTGATAAATACTAATTTC
>JAQUBU010000205.1 GCA_028686565.1 Syntrophomonadaceae bacterium | reverse complement strand
TCTTTTCGTTGCCACCGCAAGCGGTAAAGAGGGATAATATCATGCTGAGACAAAGAATCACGGTTGCTGCTCTTTTCATAGCTTATTTGCCCTTTCTTTCCATAATTCGACCCACTGAGAACCTATTTTTTCAAGCCTCTTTTTCTTTATATTTTCTTTCATAATCCAACGGATGTCCTTATCCGTCGATTCAAACCATTTTTCTATAAAGGACTTTCCTTCATCGGGATTTCCTACGACTGCAACACTCCAGCAATAGGCCATTCCTTTCTTTAAAGCAATGTATGACTCTTCTTTTCTATCTTGTTCTTTCGACATTGCTTCCGTTATTCTGTCAAGGAGACACAAGACTTTTGATGCTTGCGCCTCTTGTTTTAATAGTTTAGGTTCGCACAATGCTGCAGCAGCCGCCCTCTTTTCGTAGTGATTGCCTTCCGACCACTTTTCCATTTCTTTTATCAAATCTTCCATATGGTCTTCTCCGTAAGTCTGCAAAGCCATTGCGACTGCCTCGCGCGTTCTCCAGCGAGGATCTGATGCCAACAAGCGTAATGTTTCAAAATACTCGTTTTTTCCTTGTGATATCAGTTTTCCCAAACCCAAAGTCCCACAAAAATGAATAAACTCTTGCGGAGTATTCACCGGTGCTTTTTCATGTGTGAAACAAAGCAGTTCTAAAAAAAGTGCTTCTTTCCCTGAAAGCGCAACTGCTTCCGCGAGTTCAAGGTTTGCACGGGGCCCAGGCAGGCAAGATTCCTCCATCAAGAACGTATTCCAGTCCTTCGTGCCCCGAAGTTTCTGAATGTATTCTTCTACCTTTTTCATATCATGCTCCCCTCCTCACCTTTTTATCACTTTTCTTTTCATGTTATATTCTATCATATTCTTTATTGGCATGCTTCCTTCTAATAGTATGGGCTGTCAAAATGTAAAGATAACAGCCAAGTCCGATTTGCCCCAAAGGGCTGATTTCTATGAGCGCTACTACAAGATTGCCGACCCAAACTACAGGCACCGCATAATACAGAATTTTTGATAAACCGATTAAAAGGAAGGCAAAAAATAAAAGCCAAAAGGGAAA
The DNA here is from genome assembly GCA_028686565.1 of Syntrophomonadaceae bacterium. GTDB lineage: Bacteria > Bacillota > Syntrophomonadia > Syntrophomonadales > Syntrophomonadaceae > JAQUBU01. Next base: position 3,664 of record JAQUBU010000205.1, on the reverse strand, counting down.
ACGAATCGGCTTTTTAATGTTACTGGATATAGTACAAGCTAAAAGGAATCCAAAGAGAATGAAAAACAGGGCTGTGACAAGCATGGTAGCTAAGGGGGCCTCAATATCAAACAAAGAAATGTTTTTTAAATTTTTACTTATTAGAACACAAACAATGAAATAAAGGAGCATCAGTGCAGCAGCAACTCGTTCGCTATTTTTTTTCAAGATCATCACCTCTTTTTTATTAACCATAGTAGGATTTAATTCCCCTACTATATATAACGTATGAAAAGGGCGTTTTGTGACACATACTCAAAAAAATATTTTCTTTTGAAAGCAAAAACCGTGGTCGGTCTGCTTACGTCATATATTAAATTTCAGATTCACTTCCAGTTGAGCTTCAAAAGCATCACTTTTTTAAGGTCTTGAATGGACAGCTCATCTCTAATTTCAAAAGTACAAGGTTGAGATTTCCCCACTCTTTTTGCTTCTTTGATTTTTTCTTTCGCTCTTGCGGAAAGATCTAAATCAAATATTTCTTGGATTCGCGCTTCGGGGACGTAAATTGTTGCTTGCATATATCCCTTCCAAGCAGACATCCAGATAATCGTTTTTTTCTTTTTTTGAACTTTGCAAAGCCAAGTTTTCCCGTCATGGTAATATCGCCATTCGTCATTCAGCTCATATTCGTCAAATAGTTTAAGAAGGCTCAAATAATATTGATAGCTCTCCCCAATAATTGATTCAAGGACCTTCTCGTCAGGATAAATGTCTTTGTCCTTGAGTTCAACATTATTAATTGTTTCCACAATATGCGCCCCCCTATCTTTTGCACAAACCCCTATCAAATCTTGCTTTCACCGGTAATGATTGCATGCTGTTTTTCGACATCCGCTAAAGCTGCAAATATTTTTTTCAATATTCCATCCGAAACCTTGTCCATGTTTTTTTTATAAAATTCTATCGCATGTTTTTCACGTTTGCATGCTTCCTGAAGCAGAAGTTCGTCCGTATCATGTCTTGAATAATCAGGTTTGTGTAGTTCAGGGAGCGCTTGCTTTGCGGCCAATCTCATATGGATTTTAGCATGCATAAACTCTATCTTACTCAAATCTTGAAAAATGAGGCTCAGCGCTTCTTCTTTTGCCATTTTGCCGGCATCTTGATAAAACCCCCCATTGAAAACCTCTAATTTCATTGCTTTTTCTAAAACCTTGAGGCTTGCTTCATCCAAAGAAGTATCCTCCAAGGAATATCCTTCCCTATCCCAATCCAAATAGGCTTCCCCCACCCCACAAAAAGGGCAATTTTTGATGTTATCTATTTCATTTTTTTCAGCGAATGAATTTTCGTTAAGCTTATAATTTTGGGAATTGATTTTCATTCCACATACTAAACACTTTAATTCTTCCATTTGGTCATCCTTTTTTAACAAGAGTTCATACTGCTTTTTACCTTATTTTATCAAACATCATTTTATCACATATAAGGGTTTAAGAATAACTATTTGAGAGTATTTTTATCGGTTTTTACCCCTAGGCAGAAGGCGCCGTCTCAATTTTTTGAGACGACGCCTTGAAGTGAATTCGATATTAAGACTCTTTACTCTTCTAACAGACTGTTTTTCTTTTCTTCAAATTGCTTGGTAGGTCTGAAAACGGCTCCAATATATTTGGCATTTTCCTCTCTCTGGGCAAAGTTTTTTATCATTTGTAAATAAGCCCATGGTTTTTCTCCTTATTATTCAGCAGGGCTAATAATACCCGAGAGCTGAAAATGTCCTTCAACATCGTCCTGAGGATTTAAAAGCACAAGATAAGACATTCCCTCTTCATCAACTCTGGCATAGGCTTCCACACCGGATTCTAGTTCATAAGGTTCAAAACCATCTGCAGCAAGTGCTTCACGGTATGCGGCAATTAGTTCCTCTGTTACATCCGAGTAGTCAACGGTTACAAGTCCATCCGGATTCATCGTCGCTTGGTTAGGGCTAACACCTTGGAGCGGTGTAATCCCATCGAGCTCAGCAGGCCACTGTGCTACAACTTCAGTGGGACCATCTTCAGCAGGAGCTGTCATAAGAAATAACTCAATCGCCGTACCATCTACATTCCAACCAACTGCAAGGCTTTCATCTCCAACAACCTTAGTGTATACATTGCCATTTGTTCCTTCATAAACAAATCCCGCATCCAAAAGTTCATTTGAGTACGCTTCCATCTGTTCTTCCGTTACATTCTGAAACTGCATTGATGTAGTGCTTTCATCAATGACCTCTAAATTTTCAATCGCACTTGCCGTAAATGCCGGGACTTCAGAGAACTGCTCCGGCCATTCTGCGGCCGCGACTTCTTCTCCGCCACCGCCACAAGCTGTCATTGCGAAAATACATAAGACCAACATCAATGCGAGAACTAATTTACCTTTAACTTTCATTTTCTTTTCCTCCTATAACTGTAAACAATAAAATATTAATTTTTATAATCAAGCTCTGTATCAATGGTAATTACCTTCGTTGGCGTATCATAACCAACCCCGATATTTAGTACCTTTGCCACATCACGTACAAAGAGTAATTTTGCTTGGTAAATCCTGTGGATGTTGTACTCTCGCCATTTACAGTTTCAAACATGATCACATCCGAATAAGCGATATTACCCTGCAGATCCTGCATTTTGTAAAGCATCATAAACATGCCGTCACCCATTTCTATTTCTTCAAAGGCGATGTCTTCGGTCACGGTAATCTCATCGACCGTATCGACCGCTTCACAACCTTCGCGATAGGTGTCGCAAATGACCTTACCAAATCATTGCTGTCATATAGATATCGTTCCAAAAATTCAGGATTCACAAACTCGTTTTCCCATGCGCTTGCCCCACCTGTTTGAATAATTAATAACTGCTTTTTGCTTATCTTGTGCCGCCGCCACCGCCGCCGCCGCTAAAACCGCCGCCGCCGAACATGGAACTGACTCCACCACCACCGCCAGAACGTACTGCCTGTGCAGTTTTTGCTGCATTGTAGGACGCTTTGGTAAAGCTGTGCGCAAGGAGATAATAATAATGTCCGTTTTCACTATATTCCGTGGAATCCGGATATACTTTTTCGAACTGTTCGATGACTCGATCCGCAATGCCCACAAGCGTTGCGAAGATAAGGTAGTCCTGCCAAATAATGCTTTCAGCAATCGACCGTTCCCCAATCAACGAAAAATCAAGGAGATATTTTTTGAAACCCATAATGTTCAAAAGCAAGTTTTTGCCGCGTTCAGAAAGTCCCAGTGGCTTTGCTTCTTTTGACTCATCAAAGGAGTCGATCTCGAACAACGTACTTTCGCCATCTTTTTTTGCAGCGTCCAGAATATCATCGATGGCCGACTTTTTTCTGGTGCAATAAGTTTCAAGCTCACGTTCTTGCAAAATCTGGTCATTGCTGCTTGCTAAAATTAGCAACTCATAGAGCATATTTGCCGTAACTCCCGTGAACTCAGGCGTGTGGACAAGCCTCATGGAAATGTTTTCTTTTTCTTTTCCAAACATCCCAATGCTTTTTTCACTCATCGGTTCAAGACAACCTGCATTGATTAGTTTTAAAAAGGCCGCACCAATCAGGTTCCCATCGTCGACTGCCTGGCCAAACTTTTCTGCCAAAACATAGGTCGCTTCTAAATTCCCCGCAA
>JAQUBU010000204.1 GCA_028686565.1 Syntrophomonadaceae bacterium | reverse complement strand
TTCGTTAATAGAATTATGATTGTAATTCACTTCCACCTGCTGATAGGTATCTCCGGCTACAGTAGCTGCAGTGAGCCCCAGAATACCTTTGTCGCCAACTTTTAGTTCTACAGCATCCCGCGCTGACTTCTGATCGAGTCCCGTGATCTCTGCGCTCATGCCGCCAATGGTTATAAACTGCGTGGATGCGCCCCCGTAGTTCAGGGTAAATCCGCCTGTTTGCTGGGTGTGATTTCCATCGCAGTCGTATTCATGGGAAACATAGGAGTAGCTTACCTCACCGGTAATACTGTCGATCTTGCTGACCGTAATTTCTATGGAAGCGTTTAATTCCAAACTTTGTATAGTTGGAGAGCTTGCCAGTATGCCGCACCCCCAAATGCTTTCTGCGGTTTTTTGATTATAACTCTGCAAAACTGCTAAACTGGCATTACTTGCTCCAGGTGTATCAACCCGGGTCTTAATCTGATATTCTCCATTCTGCAGACCACTGCTGTTGAGATCCTGAATCCCTGAAGCAGGATAAATTACATCCAGGGATTGGGTTTTAGTGGAATAAAATACCAATTCTTCACCATCGCACCTTACTTCCGCAATAATTTCATTCTGGTTCATCGCCGTTTGTAATGCCGCAGCCAAACTTTCCATATCTGGAAAGGTATACGGCGGAGCAATAGCGACGGTCTTTGTCCCTTCACCACTGTCCATGACAAAAGATATCGGTACATGTGAAGAAAAGTCGATACTCAGTCTTTCCGTTTTAACTGCATTTTGCGGAGTATTTAAACTGTGTTTAAGTTGGGCAATCTGCAGAGCATTACCCCCATCACCAAAATTGCTCTTATTACCCTCTGCATCCCATGTTCTGCGGTTGGCTACCGCCAGGTTCTTTACATCATCCTGCATTTTCGTGCTGACATCCATAAATTTCGCCCATTCCGTATATTTATCCGGGTCAGCAGGCATATTAAAAAAGTTTTCCCCGTCAGGAACACCAGTTTTATTATTCAGGCTATAACCCCCACGGTGGACCTCATTGGTTTTTAATATAATGGTCTTGGCCAAGGCGTTTAGTTGCTCGATCATAATAGGGATAGTTTCTTTGTATTCACTTGGGTCGGCTTCCTGGCTGAGGTTGCTGCGTCCGCGGGCATCCAGCAAGCCTCGTAATGTACCGCTTTGTAGACGAACCCGGGTCTGACTGTCCGTCCAAACCGGCATTACCATTCCTTCGTCATCCTTAAGCAAATCTATCTGATTATAATCTACACCCTGTACCAGCATGCGATCTCCCAATTGGACACTTATCATATCATTTTTTTCATTGGAAGCCTTGACATCAGCTATTTCGCTGAGTTGCAATACCAGCAAGTCGCGCTTGTCTTTCAGGTCATTGGGTTGTTTGCCAACACCGGTAATTGCCGTGATCTGCTTGTTTAAATCTGCTATTTGCTTTGCCAGAGAATTTACATCACCGATTTTTATTTTTACTTGCTCATTTATATCAGTCCTAAGTTCCTGCAGTTGGGTGTAGCTATGATTAAAGGCTTCAGCAGTTGCCAGGCCTCTCTGCACTACAACCGAGCGCACCGACTCACTCTCCGGATTAAGCGATAAGTCCTGCCATGATTCCCAGAACTTATCCATAACCCCCCGCAGTCCGTCTTCAGATGGTTCATTAAGTATTGCCTCAATCCGGTCCATGGTATCCATCATCGAATTCCAGTAACCTGAGGTCTTGGTTTCGTTTCTAATTTGCACATCCAGCAATTCATCGCGAATTCTATTTATGCTGGCTATATCTGATCCGGTGCCCAGTTGCCCGATACGGCTGCCGTTATTAAGCATCGGAGCATGCCAGGGCAGGTTGGTAATAATATCAGGAGCCTGACGGGCATAACCTGGGGTACCGGCATTACTAATATTGTGTCCGGTAATATCCAATGCCGTCTGCGATGTAAAGATACCGCGTTTGCCTATTTCCAAACCAAAGAAAGCACCCATTATATAACCTCACTTTATAAATTTTGAATTAAGGAAGAAACTGCTTTGCAGTTTCAATTTACTGTCGTCTTGACAATGGCTGTTAGAATATTAACCAGTTCCTGGGCTTCGCTAAGGGATTCATTTACTTGTTTACCACTAAGGTAATTACTATCTATTAATAACCTTATCCAATAGACTGTTTCACGGGCTTCTTTTGAAGCTAGTACTCATCTTATGTGCAAAATCTTTTCTACTGCTGCCTGCTAAAGCCTCTTCAACATTGGCTCCATTACTGGTTCCAGACCTCAATAACTGCTTCGAGATTACATATTCATGTTTTTCTTCGCTTAGATAGCGGTAAATCTCAATTATCCTCAATGCAAATAACTCTTATCCCTTACTAAATTCTCTTTAATAAAGCATCTACCACCCTTGGAATCAGGAAAAACGAAATTTTTCCTTCCTTTAATTCATAATTTAAAATCCAAAATTAAGAATTCGGTCAGATTTTCTTATCCAAAAATTTGAGCCTGGGGCGGGCGTCACTCTCGTCCGTTTGCAGTCCTTTTTGGGAGTAGGTACCAGCTACATCGCCGCTCAACATGGATTCCATAACACTTATATAATCCAGCGACTGATTAATCAACTCGTTATTGTGGGTATTCAAGGCTTTCAGGCGAACCATGTTATAATCCAAACGGCCTAAAGCTTCCTCCAGTTCACCATATAGAGCCGAATAGCTGATTTTTACTTCAGCCATTATTTCCAAAGCACTTAATTCCTTTATATCAACACCCCAATTAGAAGCCATTTTACCCTGTAATTTAAAACGGGCACCTTCCACTCTATCTAAATTGGATATCATGATGCCCTCTTTCCTGATCAAACTATCCAGTTCCTGAACTTCACCAAGTATAATATGATGCTGCTTTTCCAGGGCAAATTCCACCAGGTTCTCCAGAATGCCGTTTTCTTTGGCGATAGTGTTGATAAAATCAACAATCAGTTTTTCCAACTCAGCCACCGCTTTCTATACAAACCGGTCAACAATAGCTCTTTCAATCATCTTTTCCGCTACCTCATCATCACAAATGGTGTAGGTTCCCGATGAAATCTGCTCCTCCAGAGCACTCACCTTGTCTATCCGGATATCATCAGCCTGTTTTATAGCCTGCATTAATCTCTGAGTGAACTTACTCTCCTGGGAAAGTGCAAGTTGGTCATTCTTTGCTACTGCTTTACCAGCCTGGGTTTTATCTATTTTGCTGCTTCCCTTGTCATAAATCTTTAATACATTCTGCAGTTGCGTTTTGGAAATAATCATGTGCCATCACCTCAACTTAATTTATGCCTTTATTATATTTCGCAAAAAAAAGCGGGGGGCTTAATACCCCTCGCTTTGATTTATACTGGTTAACATCATTTTTTCGTCCCATATCTCTTTATTTGGCCGTTTTTTAATTGTTAGTATCAATGGCATTTATGTATAATCTTTGCTTTACTCTCCCTTGAGGTGCATGCGGTCTTTGCTCTTGGACTTTGGAACGGCTTCCGGTTGCTTCTGGGGTTTTTCAGGTACATGACCTTGGATTTCTGCCTTAACCTGTTGAGTACATTTATCACACCAACGCCCATTGTTGATTATGATCCCGCATCGTTCACAAACCAAACTGCTGGTAAGCCCCTTGGACTGCAGTCTTCCGTCACGAAGAAACTGTAATATTTTGTCTTCTTCAACCTTGGTTGCTTCAGCAACCTCAAGTACCCCTACCCCAGGATGATCGCGGACATATTTGCGGACCAGCTGAAACTCGTCTTCCTCTTTTTGCACACACTTACCGCAAATATTTCTGCCCTGATAAGGGAAAATATTCCCGCACTTTGAACAATTTCGAAGATTTGCCATTATTCTTCCCTCCTCGAATTCTATATATTTTAAAATCCTTTACCGGTAGCCCATGTTATCACCGATACCCGATTACCCCCAGCTTCGAGTAAGACCCGGGTACATTCCCGGATAGTTGAACCAGTAGTATATACATCATCTACCAATAATATGTTTTTTCGATATATTTTCCTTTTTTCCTTTATTTCAAATGCACATAACAAATTTTTTTCTCTTTCTTCTTTGGTCAATTCCCTCTGGGAGGGGGTTTCCTTGATTCTGGTCAGAGTATTGATATCCATTGGTATGCGCAATTTTCGGGAGATCTGTGCGGCCAGCAGTTCAGTCTGGTTAAAACCTCTTTGCTTAAGATTGCCCGGAGAAATCGGTACCGGAATAATAATGTCAATTGGCCAAAAATCCGGTTCATTTTTCAATACTTCGACCATCATCTCACCCATTTTTTGGGCCAGATATTTTCTTCCCAGGAATTTAAGGACCTTTACCGCAATACGATATGGTTCTTCATAAGGCCCTACTGCTCTGGCTATGTTAAATTGCGGCGGCATTTGCTGGCAATCCTTACAAAGTCCCGCACCTGTTTCCAGGTATTTCCCGCAGTGCGTACAAACCGGCAATGAACTCTGCATGATGTTCATTTCACCCTGGCAATGTTCACACCAGGGGTGACGGCTTCCAAATCGTCCTGGTTCCCTGCAAATGCAGCATACATTCTGCGGAAACAGGATATCCATAATTATGTCCAGCATAGCTTAAGCACCTCTTTTACGACTTTTGCATAAATTAGCACATATATTACAGCAATCAACCTGATACTTAACATGTTCTATAAATATTAATTATATCATATTCTCCCCGAGGGGGGAGGGACAGGGGGACA
>JAQUBU010000203.1 GCA_028686565.1 Syntrophomonadaceae bacterium | reverse complement strand
CTGAATGCTACGGGGGCGGTAAATGTATCCCTGAACGGAGAGCTAAAGAGCCTGGAAGGCAAGTATTTTGCCAGCCTGGAGCAGATATTATTATGGAATCCGGATGTAATCCTGGTTAACGATCTGGGAGTGGTTGATTATATTATGAGCAATGAACAATGGGCTCCATTAAAGGCGGTTAAAACCAAGAGGGTCTACCAACTGCCCAACGGTATATCCCGCTGGGGCCATACGTCCTCCCCGGAGACGCCAATGGCTATCTTGTGGACTGCTAAAACCATATACCCGGATAAGTTTGCTGATCTGGATATGCTGGCTGAAACAAAACGCTTTTACAAGCAATTTTTCGGTCTGGACTTATCCGATGAAGTGATAGAAAAGATTCTCTATGGCGGCGGTATGCGTACTGCCAGATAGTAATACAATAAAGAAACTGGGTGAAACACGATAAGGAGGATATTAAGTGAGAGTATATATTGCCATAGACGACACCGACAGCCTGGAAATTGGGGCAACCGGGCGCTCCGCCAATGAGCTGCGCAAGCTCATAAAGGATCGAGGCTGGGGAAAAACACAAGCAGTAACCAGACATCAGTTGCTGCTGCATTCGGATATACCATATACATCACATAATAGTTCGATGTGCTTTATTGCTGATATACGCGAGGATTGCTGCGATGAATTGATCGCGGCCGCGGGGGAGTATCTCGAAACCACCAGTGCTCCAGGTTCAGATCCCGGCTTGTGTGTGGCGATTGACCATCAAATCAAAGAGCTCGATTCTTTGATGAGTTTTGGCTTTAAAGCAAAAGAAGAAATACTAAACAAGGAAGTGGCATATAAGACCGCTGTAAAGTGCAATATTCATCTTTCTGAACATGGCGGAACCGGAGATGGAATTATTGGTGCCCTGGCCGGGATTGCTCTCCGTATGAGCGGCAATGATGGACGCTTTCAAGGCCGTACGGAATTGAAGGAACCCGGTGAAATGATGGCCATAGGGGATGTTTTAGCCCATAGCGATATAGACGAAGTGCAATCAATAGAAGGCGAACTGCTGGCGGCGGATGAAACACTCATCCTGGGCGAGAAAATTAAAAGCGTACTGCTGGATGGCAAGAAAAAGCTGCTGGTCTACCGTGAAGGTGACGAGTGGCACACCTGCAACAATAAACAACTTAGGGCGTATTAATGAAAGGGGACACACCTCGGCATTAATAATGGGAACGAGGGCGTGAGTGAACTTAATAATATCCGAGAAGGCACTTTAGTTTTCGGCAGGAGTGTAACCTATCAGGAGTAATGTTCTATTGTATAGAGATATGGAGGTTCAAAATGAAAATATATGTGGCGATAGATGATTCCCGGCAGCTTGATGGCGGGAAAGCAGGGGAGACTGCTTCTCTGATGGCTAAATTCATAGAAGAAAAGCAGTGGGGCCAGAGTGCCATACCCAGCCGGCACAGGCTTTATCCTCATCCTGAAACGGGCTGCAAAAAACACAATACCGCCCGCAGTTTTGCTGCCGATATACATGAACAGTACTTGGCTGCATTTATTGATTATGCCTGCAAGCTGGTGAAAGAAACTGGAACCCCGGATTCCAATGCCGGGTTGGTTGCTGCCATTCCGGAACTAATGGCAAACCCTGATGAGCTGATCGATTACGCCTACCGTGTCAAAGAAGAGCTGGTAACTAAGGAAGAGGCACTAGGATTTGCCAATAAACCGGGTTTGTATGTATTTGAAGTTAACGGCAGCGGCCAGGGTATAATAGGGGCCCTGGCTGCTGCAGGACTCCGCATTACCGGCAATGACGGGCAGTTTAGAGGCAAACTGCAGGTGGGAACAGGAGAAGACTATATAGCCAGTGTAAAGGAAATCGTAGATAAAACTTATGTGGAACAGGTAAAAAATATGGACTTTGAAGATATCGGTGATGCTGAATATGTCCGCATGGGAGAAAAGGTTAAAGTGGTGCTGCTCGATAACAAATACACCTTGATGGTTTTCCCCACGGAGCTTGAACACCCGAAATGGCAGACCAGCACTACTCACATGCTGCGGGTATTCTAATTAATCGCTCGAACAAAAATAATTTAGAAATAGTATTGTAGAGGGGATGATGGCCAGTGTGGAATACTAACCCGAAAAACCAGCGCGAGTTCAAAGGGGGCAAGGAGGATTGGGAATTGGCCGCCCGGCTGGCCCAAGAGTGTCCTCATTTCAAACCTGATGATGAAGATGAAATGGTGGCCGATGAAGCAGTATCCTGTTATAACTGCCTGTATAGAAGGTGGACGATAAAAACATTTATTTGCTGCAAATAGGGCAGGGAAGTAAAAAAGTATCGCTCTTAACGGTTTTATTCTTAATAAATGACTATATGCTATGCGGACTTGGTAAGAGCCCGCTTTTTCTTTCTATAAGCGGGCAGGAACAGACTCTTCCAGGATCAAAGCATAAATAATCAACATAATCAAACAAAGCGAAGGAGTAACCCAGCGACAAATTGCCTTCCCCAGCACTTGCCAATAAGCGAACACGTGTTCTATAATGTAGATTATACCGAACGTAACGCTGATACTGACTTCTTGAAGTTTTGGTATAATAAAACATAGTGGGAGGGAAACCCGGATGACTCAAAAGAAGATGTATCCCTTGATGGATCCCAAAGTGGATTTTGCTTTTAAACAAATATTTGCCGGTAAGAAAAAGGAAAACCGGGTGGTACTAATAGAGTTTCTTAACACCGTTCTGGAATTGGAGAAAGAAAACAAAATTTACAGCATAGAATATTTAAATCCCTATACCGATAAAGAATATGAAGAAGCCAAACAATCCATAATGGATGTAAAAGTAAAAACAGGTACAGGTGAATACATTGATATTGAGATACAAATCAGAAATATAGACAACTATAGAAAACGGGCACTTTATTACTGGGCTAGCATGTATAAGGAACAAATGTCCGAGGGCGAGGCCTACGAAGAGCTAAAAAAGTGCATTGTAATAAGCATAATAAATTTTGACCTGATTCGAGAAAACCCGGGATATCACAGCAAATTCAGAGTAATAGACCCCAAAACCGGAATCGAACTGATGGAAGATCTGGAAATACATTACCTGGAACTTGCGAAAATCCCTGACGAAGAAGAAATAGACCGGTTGAACGGTCTGGAGCAGTGGCTAATATTTATAAAAGAAGCCGCCAATGAAGATAAACGAGAATTAATTCAAAAAATCTGTAAAAAGAACGAGGTGATAAGAATGGCTGAGGAAGTATTGGAGACGTTAAGCCAGGATGAAAAAGCCCGGGAGATGTATTTGCAGCGCGAGAAATGGCGTCTGGATAAGATATCCAGTGAAAAGTACCTGCGCAATAAAGCCCTCAAGGAAGGCCGGGATGAAGGCCGGGATGAAGGCCGACAAGAAGAGCAACGAAAAATTGCTATCAATTTGATAGCGATGGGAATGGAGACAGACCAGATTTGCCGGGCCACGGGTTTAAGCAAGGAATTGATCGAATGTCTAAGAAATGAATAGCATACAACAGGGGACAGAGGGGACGGGGCTTATAACCGCGTTTCCACTGTCCCTGTTGTAATTTTGATATCTAGGCAATCGATAACCCTTCCTGCTTGCGGGTAGTGGTGCTGTCAGCCGCACCAGTGGTGAAGGTAATAATTTTGTCGATACCCAACTGCTTTTGATTACTGCCCTGAAGACTTTCAGAGATGGTCAGAATATAGACCGTATTACTTTGCAAGGCCTGCCGGGGATGAATAATAATCTCCTTTTGTTTTTCGGAATTATCATTATCCTCAGCCATGATAACATCTATCTGAACCTCTTGTTGCTTGCTGCTTTGCAGAGAGAAGCACTGTTGATTGTGTTCCCGCACCGCTGGGGCAATGACGTTATTGGAAAAGGTCAGCTTGATATCCTTGTCAACCGGAATATTCTCGGCACCTGACGCGATATTGGTGGCGATTAGCGCCAATGAAAGATATGAACTGCATAGTTCCTGATTGAAGGGTGTGATGTCCATGATTTCCTCGGTTGAAAACAAGATAGTGTGGTCTTCCTTTAGGTAGTTATAATTATTGGCCTGCAGAAGTTTGGATATTACAATTTTGTAGGCCCGGCCATCGACAAGCCGGGAAAGCGGTCTGACAATAAAAGTCCTTCCGGCTTTTTGCCCGTACATTCGTTTGTTCCCCGGTATAACCTCGACAGGAACCTCTTTCATCCTCTCGTCAAATAGATGGAAACACTCCATGTTTCTATTCATGCCGTCCGGTATCCTGTGCTCCATAACCGCAGAGACATTAGCGGAGAAGACCAGTTCTATTTCAAAATTATCCGGTTCGGAGTGGTTAAAGTTAATAGCCTTTAATGCTAACGAATTCTTGCCAGAGTCACTAGCATTACTCAGCGAGGCGATAAATAAATCAAGTGCCTCCACCTGTTCGGGCGGTAGTCTGCGAATATTGTTGGTGATCCGGTTAATTTTTGACGATTGGGGTTTACTCATCAAGTCTTGACCAAGCAATTCACCTAAACTCATCCCCAACCCCTGGGATAGTTTCCTCAAGGTCTCGAGGGTCGGCTGCTTTTCCCCTGATTCAAGCCTCCAGATAAATGACTGGCTAAGATTGGATTGTTTTGAAAGCTTGGATGTTGAAAGCTTACGGCTTTCCCTAAGCTGTTTCAAGCGGCTACCAAAGTTCATGAATATAAGCCACCTCCCATAAAAGATTATGCCATGGTTGTTGCCGGTATACAATAC
>JAQUBU010000202.1 GCA_028686565.1 Syntrophomonadaceae bacterium | reverse complement strand
TGGCAGACCTGGATGGCATATCAAGAACGCTCAGTGCCAGATATTACAAAGATGGTCTGAAATTCTAATTCCTCAGCAGGGAAAGAATCCGCGGAGATTAACCCCCAGAGAGTGTGCGCGCTTACAGGGTTATGATGATAGTTTTAGAATTGTGGTTTCAGACACTCAGGCATATAAACAATTTGGTAATTCGGTTGTGGTTCCACTGGTTAAATGTGTAGCACAACATATGATAAGCGTTGTCTCCGAACACCAGTCTAAAATACAACAGCCCCGAACTGAAGTTTTAGCAGCGGCTTATTAGCAATTATTATCTAACATATAAAGTAACTGTACGGAGAAATATAGTGGAGCTTCAGATTACATCAAAAGAAAATGAATATTTCAGGCAAAAAATACAGCTGAGTTCGGTGGAATACTATAGCGATTTCCCCTGGCGCAGCACAGGCAATATGTGGCATGCGCTGGTTGCAGAAGTAATGTTGCAGAGGACGAAAGCGGAGCAGGTTGAACCTGTCTACAGGGCATTTTCAAAATTATATCCGGCACCGGAAGATTACCTTAATGATGAGGGCGCACACGTTTTTGAATCGCTGGGACTGCACTGGCGGGAAAAACAACTGGAGAAACTGGCAAATGAGATAAGTGAAAATGGAATCCCTGTTAATAAAGAAGATCTTATGAATATGGCAGGTATCGGTAGCTATATTGCGGCTGCATTTCGGTCATTGCATCTCGGGAGAAGGGATGTAATTATTGACAGCAATGTGGTTAGGATATACGGCCGTTTTTTTGGCTTTGAAACAGATGGAGAGACCCGACGAAAGGGCTGGTTTATAGACCTTGCCGATCAGCTCACCCCTCCACGAAGTTTTAAAAAGTATAATTATGGTCTGATAGATTTTACGAGAACGATATGTAAACCCGACCCCGCATGTAATAGCTGTCAGCTATATCGGAAATGCAAATACGGGTAGAGAACATTTGCCCGTCAGGGTGTAAAAGGGAGTATCCTTTGATGAATAATGCGTTACTTTTATCAATTCATCCTGAATACGCCAGGATGATATTTGAAGGGACTAAGAAAGTAGAGCTAAGAAAAATTTGCCCACGTCGAGTAGCATCCGGGGATTATGTGTTCGTGTATGTGACATCCCCTATTCAAATGTTAATCGGATATTTTGAGATTGAAAAAATAATAGCAAAAGAACCTGAAAATGTGGCAGTTAGTTAAGAATATTGCAGGTATTTCATATAAACAATACGGTTATTATTTTGAGAGAGTATCAACTGCATATGGTATTTATATCAAGAATGTGCAAAAACTGATAAGCCCGCTTGATCTGACAACCATTAATATATTATTGCCTGGTTTTAGTCCCCCACAGGGTTATCTATATTTATCTGGAGAAGAAACAAAAACTATTTTGCAAACAATAGAATAATTTACGGGTCTATTATCATTCTGCCAATGATTTTTTTAAGTTCTTCCACTGATAGTGGTGGATTAACAGTGTGCAGCATGGCATGGCAGTTTGGACAGACAGGAACCAGGTCTTTTACGGGATCAATAATATAATTGTCTCCCAGCTGTGAAACAGGAACGATATGATGAATATGTATAAATCCTTTTCCGCAGCTTCCATAAACTTCGCCAAAATCAAATCCACAGACCTCACAGACACAACCTCTACCTGCTATGCAGGCAGATCTGTTAAGCGGACTTCTCTCATAACGGTTAACTTCTATGCGAGTAAGAGCCCCTTCTGGCATCCCGGTTGAAATTTCATTATCATCAATAATTACTTCTTCCAGGGGGAGCAGCGACACAATCATAGCAAATAACTGGCCACCCCATTTTGTTATAAAATCTTCAGGATCACTCAATGCGGGGTCAAAGGGGACAAGACTCAGATTAAGACTCATATGATTCCAGTCTGACGATATATCTGTAATAGAACATGGATTTACCGGATAATCATTAATCTTCATCACAAGAGCAGCTCCTGCCTGCGATAATACCCCGGCAAAAGTCTCAAAAAGTTTTTTCTTTTCCTTATCAGCTGTCCCCATAGTTTTTAGAAGATGGGCTGAAAAATTCCCGGGTATGAAGCTGGCTTTCAAGCTTCTCCAGCCTGTTTGAACCCGAATAATAAACCCTTCTCTTTCGTCCAGATCCTCAGGAATAATATCAATATATGGCCCTTCTGAATTACTACCGTTTCGGGTTTTTACCGGTATTCCATAATGATCTAATAAAATCCCTTCTATCCGATCTATATCAGGGGTTCTATTCATTGCCCATCTCCGGATCCGGTAAATCTTCTACCAGTGTCCTCAGGAGTTTTGAGACCTCGAAGCGCAGTTCCTGAAAGTGTTTTTTGGTTGCCTCGTTTATGGTTCCCAGTTCAGCTTCGCAAATAGCCCAGAGAAGAGAATCCATGCCCTGAACGATTACGCCTGAAGCAAGATTGGGAACATATACCTTATGATAGTAGGGATGTCCTGTGTTAATTCGCACACCGTGATGCATATTGATCAGACACGGTTCCCACAATAGACCGTCATCTATGCTATCTGCTGGCTGGATTATTACTTCATCTTCGCGAGCAGGTTCCTTTATGGCAAGTTTGATGCGCACTTTCCCTTTTTTGTTGGTGATCTCAACTTCATTGTTTGCCTGGTCAGTTACTTCAACATTAGCCATATGCAAATCATTTTCCCTTGCAGCGATACTACTGTTTGAGCTGGAATGCGCTCCCTTTGATATCATTGATATCTGTTTGTTTGTTCCTTTACGATATCGCTGGTCGCCGGCCCGACGGGGTGCCGGAAGAAACTGATCCTTTAACCAGTTATAAAGTTCATTATCAAGAATAATCCGTGATTTTTTTATATCTACATGAAACGCATCATCAAGTTTACTGTCAAAAGAAAACTCAACGCGTAACAATGAATCATGTGTATCTTTAACATACATCCCCAGCCAACCACCGTAATGGATAAGACGGTTTTCCCGGTAAATGTATATACCCTGCCTATCAGTTGTAATTCGAGCATTTTTGGCTATATCTTTATCTATAAAGTCCTCTCTACGAGGAAGTACATAAGCGGTAACCTCAAAAAAGGCATCATTAGCTTCTCCAACTTCGACTGCCATTTTTTGCTGAGCCACAATTTCAGTATTGGGTTCATCTTTGCAGAAGGGGTCCCATGGCTTAAGTACTTCACCATTGATGATTATATCAAGGGAGCTGGCGCGGTGGTCATTTTTATCAATAAAACGCTGATATACCATCGCGACATGTTCTTTGAGTTCGTTAATGCTTTTGTTGAGTGCATTTCTGGCATGGACACCGGCTGGATCCTGATAAACTTTTAATAACCGATCTATTTTTTCCCACAAAACGATTGTGCCAGAATGATTTGGAGCATTTTCATTAAGAATTCTGATTTCATCTTCAGTAGGGTCAGGAAGCAGCAACTCCCATATCCCTGCAGTAGCAACATGATCAAGATCCCACTGTGCTTTTAATACTGGAGAAGCCGCGTCTGGCCGGCTTATAACAGACAAACACCGGCAAAAAGCAGTTGAAGCTGTCTTTAAACCAAGTCCAAATTTTCCCAGACTATGGGGATCGGGACGTTTTTTAGAACCATATTGCATGGCATTAAGAAGATCTGCTTCATCCATACCATATCCGTTATCAGCTACCTGCACAATCACATTGCCTTCGAAGTCAAGTTCTATGAATATATTTACCAGACACGCTTCTGCAGCTATAGAGTTATCAATAATATCCGCCATGGCAGTATTAAAATCATAGCCGGTATCGCGTAAGCCCTCTATAGTTCGGGCAGGATCAGGTTGCAGCACTACTGGTGGTCTCACATTAATTCCTCCCTTATTAGCACGAAATAATTTTCCAAGTATGACTTAGTTTCAGGCGTACTGTGTAATTCTGTTCAGATTCACTGACATGTGCAACTTGCTGGGATCCAGAACGCTGATGTTCGATGAAGCGATCTCCGGATTTATTCCTATGTAGAATAATTGTATCGCCCGCGTTAAGATTATTAGTTCTTATGTATTTCGTCATCTCTGTTAATCTAAATTCGTTTCTGGTTCCTCCGTAAAATTTGTTATTGTAGTAAATAAAATTAAAGTTCCATTTATCACCACCCGCATCAGTAAAGGTAAGTCTTACCCGCGGGTTTTTTTCGTTTAAATGTGAAAGTGTCGGGAAAAAGGATAATATATCATTGTCTTTGGGTATTAGTATTCCTGCCTGGTGACCTCCTGTTTCTCCAGTATCGTTAGCACTTAAAACTTTACTGATGGAATATGAACCACTATGCTGAATCATTTTAGTTGCCTCCCTCAATCGGAGATATCTGGAGAGCAGCCAGTATATCTCTGTAGTTATCAGTCTCGCCATCAGTGCCACTTACTGCAATATCGGCAAGAGCGCGTTTCTGTTCAATACGCATATTAATCACCTCTTCAACTGTATTAATATAAAACAGCCTGTGTATTGTAACCGGCTTGGTCTGGCCCCTACGGTATGCCCTTGCTGAAGCCTGGTCTTCCAGAGCCGGATTCCACTCAAGATTATAATGTATCACATGATTGGCAGCTGTTATGTTTAATCCAGTTCCGGCTGCTCTCGGGTTCAGTATTAATACTGCCGGACTGTTGTTTTTAAAGAACATATCGATTTTATGCTGGCGATCAGACTGGGGAACACGTCCGTCAATCCAGTCACAATGGACTACGAACCGCCCGGAAATATCAGAT
>JAQUBU010000201.1 GCA_028686565.1 Syntrophomonadaceae bacterium | reverse complement strand
GCTTCTCATCCATATAAGCATAGCAAAGAAACATTTGATAAAGCGGGCTGTGATTGTTTTCTGCCATTACTCTTCGTAATACCGAATAGTAAATTTCAAAAAAATCTGAATTTATCATTTCAATAATTCTTTTGCTATTACTGTCAAATTCCGTTTTATCTTTCAGGTTCCTAAAATAGTCAAGATTAATCTGGAATATTTGTGCTCTTTCTTTTGATATATTGGCGTATTTAAGAATTTTTTCTGTACTGTTCAAAAGTTCCTCAGGAATCGCAGTATTTAAACACTGAAATGAATCAAGTATATTACTCATAAATTTATCACTCCAATTCAATCCGAAAAATATGTTTTATAAAACAGTAAATGCGAAATACCGGTTTCACCTTCTCTCCAGGTTATTATTATGTCTCTTTACAGTCCATTGGTTTGTGTAAACATTTATGGATGTTTTACTGCATTATTCATATAATAACAATTAGAACCTCTTTTTAGCAATTATAATCCTACTTGCCAAACAAAAAACAGAGACCCTTTCGGTCTAAATATGCGGGACATTTGTCCCGCATATCGTTTTTTTTTGATGGTTTAACAAGATATAAATGATAGATAGCTGGCAGTCAATTTTCAAGAGGTTTCACCACACATCGGCAATTATTGTGTTAATAAATTATGGTCATAATCTTCCTGTTACAGAAAGATTGTTAAAACTGCGCTGAATTTGTTTAAATACTATTTAACCGGAAATACAACCTTGGTCAAAGTTATATCAGCTATCACTTATCAGCTGTTTTTCCTTGCAATATAGTGGTTATGTATTAATAGAAGGGGCAGTTTTTTCTTGACTGCTAAAAACCAAGGGGTTTTGTAATCGATATATTTTGGATCATTATTACAGAGTACTTGTTAAAATATCTGGTTTTATGGAGAACGATGTATTAAACTTATTTCCAGGTTATAAAAGTAGAAGGGAGTCAGAAATGAAAAGGTTAATTATTTGTACTGTACTAATCATAAGCAGTTTTGTTTTCTTAGGCTGCAGCAAGGAGCAAAAAACAGAATCCCCTGTACCGCAAAATACTATAACCATTGGGGTCATGCCGGATGTTGAATCAATTCCGTTTATTATAGCTGAGAAAAACGGCTATTTTGATAAAGAAGGAGTTGAGGTAGAAATACAGCATTTCAAAAGTGCCAAAGATCGTGATAGTGCACTGCAGAGCGGCAAATTGGATGGAGTCATAACGGATATTCTGGCCGTAGTCTTTGCCAATGAGGGCGGTATTCAGCTCAGGATCTGCGCTAAAAACGATGGTAATGTCAAATTGCTGGCAGGTAAGGATTCGTCCATTAATTCGATGAACGACCTGAAAGGTAAAAATATTGGCTTATCGAGCCATACCATAATGGAATATACCACTGATAAGATGCTTGAAGCTGGCGGGTTAAAAGCCGGTGATATTAACAAGATCGCTATCCCCCTTTTGCCTACCCGCCTGGAAATGTTGCAAGGCGGCAGAGTTGATGCTGCTATCCTTCCGGAACCCCTGGCTGGTCTGGCAGTAAAAAATGGAGCCAAAGTTCTCAGCAGTACTGATGACCTCAAGAACAAAGCAGGGGCTATCGCCTTTACCGCAAAAAGCCTGCAGGAAAGCTCTGACGAAATCAAGGCAGTTTTTAAAGCCTATAATGAGGCTGTTATTTACCTGCAAAATGAGCCTTCGGCAAATTATATAGATTTTATTATTGAAGCTCAAGGTTTCCCTCCTGCAATCAGAGATACCTTGATTCTTCCCCAGTATACTGCGGCAGAACTACCCAGCGAAAAGGTATTTAACGATGTAGTACAATGGCTGCAAGCCAATCAGTTGATTAAAGCTGATTATGAATACAAGGCATTGGTAGATGATCAAGTTTTGAGGTAATAATTCTGTGATTGCAATTAAAGATTTAAGTGTAAAATACCGGGGTAAGGAAGAAGAAATCCTGGCCCTTGATAAATTCAGTATAAATATCTGCAAAGGCGATATTTATACTTTTATCGGTCCTTCCGGCTGTGGTAAATCAACACTGCTGCATGTCCTTTCAGGTATCATGAAAGACTACAGTGGCAGTGTTAGTATTGATGGTCAGGCTATTAATCCAAAAACTCAACGTATAGGTTTGATACTCCAAAACTATGGTTTGCTGCCCTGGAAAAATGTTTACCAAAACACCATGTTAGGTGTCAAAATTAAAAATGGTAATGAACTAAGTGATGATTACAGCAAATATATTTTAAAGAACCTGGCTATTGATAATTTGCTGGACAGATATCCCAAAGAATTAAGCGGCGGTCAACAACAGCGCGTGGCTATCGCCCGTGCTTTTGCTATGAAACCTGATCTGCTGCTGATGGACGAGCCTTTTTCGGCTCTGGACGCTATTACCCGTGAGGAAATGCAGGAACTTTTCCTGAATATCTGGAAACATAACAGCGTTACTACTGTTTTTATTACCCATAGTGTGGATGAAGCTCTATACTTAGGGAGAAAAATTGTAGTTTTATCGGCTTCGCCGGGAAGGGTTCTGGAAGTCTTGGATAATCCCTGTTTTAATCTGGATAATCTGCGCTTTCGCGATGAGTACTATTCCATGTCCATGAAGTTGCGAAAAATAGTTAGTAAAGGATGATCAAGTTGCTGTCCAAAGAAAAATGGCAAGGAACCCTGTATAGTTTCGTAATAGTGATTATTTTCTGGCAGGCAGCAGCCATGATTGTAAATCTTCCAATTGTTCCATCACCAGGATTCGTCTTTTTAAACATAATGGAGATATTTAGCAGCAAGATTCAGATACATGTTCTCTATAGTCTGCTCCGAATCATGGAAGGAATCGCTATCTCCATCCTGATTGGAGTTCCTCTGGGTTTTCTGATGGGCTATTTCAATAAAGTTGACCGGCTATTATCTCCCCTGATATATTTTACCTATCCAGTACCGAAGATTGCCCTGTTACCGGTAGTAATGCTGCTATTTGGCTTGGGCGAGGCATCCAAGCTGATTATGATAATACTAATCATCGTATTTCAAATAATAATTACCTCCCGGGACGCGGTTAAAGCTATTCCCGATGAAACCTTCCGCTCGCTTAAATCACTGGGAGCCACTAAAGTGCAAATGTTTACCGAAATAATATTTCCGGCTTCCCTCTCCGAGGTTCTAACCGCTACCCGTCTTGCTCTGGGAACTGCGGTTTCTATTCTCTTTTTCACCGAAACTTTTGGGACTGAATATGGCATGGGCTATTTTATTATGGACTCATGGATGCGAGTCAATTACCTTGACATGTATGCTGGAATTGTAGTTCTCAGCTTTATGGGCTTTTGTATATTCACTCTTATCGATATAGCTGAAAATTATTTTTGCTCCTGGCGCTAATATACACACTTACCTGTTTAAAAAGCAAAATGCACACCGGCGGGGCTGACCGTTGCGCATTAATTATTAAATGTTCGCCTGTTCTATTGAATTTGTATCTGTTGGGTCTTTTCGGGAAGTGACTTTTTAGGTACTGTTACTTCCAGCAATCCATTATCGAACTTGGCAACTATGCCCTCAGATTTCACATCTGCCAGGTAAACAGAGCGCCGCATCGAACCGAACCGTCTTTCCCGATGCAGATAGTTATCTTTTTTCTCGTCTATATTTTCTTCTCTTTGCACTGCAATTGAAAACTTACCATCATTCAATTCAATTTTTATTTCTTCTTTTTTAACACCTGGGAGTTCCGCGTCAATACAATAATCGTTTTCATTTTCACGAACATCAATTTTGAAGCTGTCATTAACCAGACTTCGTGTTGACGGCTTGATATCGTTAAAAAAGTCGTCAAGCATGTTATAGAAATCTTCAAAACCAGTTGTTCTAAGCATCGACCTGTTCCGGTTGAAAGGAATTAGTCCTGACATGTTTAACGCCTCCTTAATTTACAAACTTTATTGTTAGCACTCTCGCCCCGCGAGTGCTAATTATATTTTATTCATCACAGTTATTTTGTCAATAGTTTCATACAAAAAATTATTTTTCAGTAATCATCATGTTTCGCAATTGAATGTTAAGAAATTAAAATATAATTCTTTAGGTAGATAAAGCAGCAAAATTTATCCATTTGTTGTATTCTAAAATAAAAGCAAGTTAAGGAGGTTATAAACATGAAGCTTAAAGATAAGGTAGCCCTGGTTACGGGAGGCGGCACCGGAATAGGTCAGGAAGCAGCCCTGGCTCTGGCAGCTCAAGGTGCCAAAGTAATGGTTCTGGGGCGTCGCCACGAGCCGCTGAAGGAGACCGTAGGGAAAATAAAAAAGGCTGGAGGCGAAGCCCTGGCATGTTCCACCGATGTTACCCAGAAGGCACAGATTGAAAAGGCTGCGGAAATGCTCAAGGAACACTGGGGAGGCTTGGATATTCTGGTAAACAATGCAGGTTCGGCACTATTCAAACCATTTATGGAGACTACTTTGGAAGAATTCGATCAAATATATCGCATCGATTTGCGAAGCGTTTTTGCGGTTTCTCAGATTATGGTTCCCCTGTTGAAACTAGGTGAAGGGGGCAGCATTATTAATATTGCCTCCATTTTAGGTGTTTTGGGGAATGCTAATGCATCTGCATACTGCGCTATGAAAGGCGGGGTGGTAAATCTTACACGGGCCATGGCAGCTGGATTGGGACCGGAAATCCGGGTTAACTGTCTCTGCCCTTCCCATATAGTAACACCAATGATGCAGGAGGAATTGGACCGCCTGGCGGCAGCAGGCAAA
>JAQUBU010000200.1 GCA_028686565.1 Syntrophomonadaceae bacterium | reverse complement strand
GAACTAATTTCTTCATCAGCGATAGTAACCAGACAATTAGCAGTCCCTCCGCGCATTTCAGCCCCGTAGGAGGGGACCCAGGAAACATTTTTTCCTGCTTCCATAGCGGCATAAGCCAAAAATTGGCTCATCGACAGCACACCCTGACCGCCAAAGCCTGCAAACAATATTTG
The DNA here is from genome assembly GCA_028686565.1 of Syntrophomonadaceae bacterium. Lineage (GTDB taxonomy): Bacteria > Bacillota > Syntrophomonadia > Syntrophomonadales > Syntrophomonadaceae > JAQUBU01. The sequence continues at coordinate 4,632 of JAQUBU010000200.1, read as the reverse complement.
TTTTTCACTATCCATACTACTTGTCCTCCTTAACCTTTAACTCTCCCAGGGGATAATAGGGAATCATGTTGTCTTCCAGCCATTTCATGGAATCAAGAGGGCTTAGTCCCCAGTTGGTAGGACAGGTGGAGAGGACTTCAACCATTGAGAACCCCACCCCTTTGATCTGGGTTTGCAATGCCTTCTTAATAGCCTTTTTAGTTTTTATAACATTGGAAGGATTATTAACTGCTGTTCTGCAAATATACGCAGATCCTTCATTTTGGGCCAATAGCTCAGCCATTTTGGCAGGATAACCTTCATTATCTTTACTTCTTCCATAAGGAGATGTAGTGGTAACCTGGCCTAACAAAGTGGTCGGTGCCATTTGTCCCCCGGTCATGCCATAGACTGTATTGTTTATAAATATTACTGTAATTTTTTCGCCCCTTACCGAAGCATGGACTATTTCACCCATACCTATAGACGCCAGATCACCATCACCCTGATAAGTAAAAAGAGTTCTGTCAGGCATTAGGCGTTTAATGGCAGCAGCAATTGCAGGTGCTCTGCCATGAGCAGCTTCCAGCATGTCACAATTAAAATAATCATAAGCCAGTACTGAACAACCTACCGGGCATATACCTATGGTACTTTCGCGAATATTCAATTCATCCATGCATTCAGCCATCAAACGATGAACAATACCATGCGTACAGCCTGGACAATAATGAAATTTGGCATCAGTAAGGCTTTCCGGTTTCTTGAATACTGTCTTCATCTAGAACCCCTCCCTTTCCGCAAGCAATAGCAGTTGTTTGGTAATTTCTTCAGGGTTGGGGGTAAAGCCAATTCGGCCATAAAATTCCACCGGAACCTTTCCATTAACCGACAGGCGTATATCTTCAATCATTTGTCCCATATTGATTTCTACAGATAAAATCAATCGTACAGTTTCAGCTGCCTTTTTGAAATGCTCATCAGGGAAGGGCCATAAGGTTATCGGCCTTATAAGACCTGCCTTAATACCTTTTTTGCGCGCTTCCATAACCGATTTCTTGACAATTCGGGCCATAAGACCGAAGGCTACTACAATTATATCAGCATCTTCAGTAAGAAAGGTTTCTGCCCGCTTTTCATTTTGCTCTATTAATTTGTATTTCGCAGCCAGATGGCGATTTCTTTCTTCCAAAACTTCTGAAGACAGATGCAGAGTATTAATAATATTAGGCTTTCTCCCTTTACATCCCGTAATCGCCCAGGACTTATCATAGGATTTCTCTTCTGGTTTACGAACTATAATCGGTTCCATAATATTGCCCAGGGTTCCTTCAGCCATTATCATAACTGGAGTACGGTAACGGTCTGCCAGATCAAAAGCTTCGATAGTATAATCCATCATTTCCTGAGCCCCTGATGGTGCCAGTACTATTAACCTATAATCCCCATGTCCTCCGCCGCGCGTAGCCTGAAAATAGTCGGCTTGTGAAGGTTGTATCCCGCCAAGACCCGGTCCCCCCCTTGAAACATTTACTATTAAACATGGTAATTCGGCCTCAGCAATAAAAGATATCCCTTCCTGTTTCAAGCTGATACCCGGGCCGGAAGAAGCTGTCATAACCCGTTTGCCGGTTGATGAACCGCCATAAACCATATTAATAGCGGCCAGTTCACTTTCGGCTTGAAAAAATACTCCGCCCAAACCAGGAAGCTTGCGCGCCATATATTCTGCAATCTCGCTGGAAGGTGTTATCGGGTAGCCAAAAAAACCTCGGCACCCAGCAATAATAGCACCTTCTGCCAGTGCTTCGTTCCCTTTCATCAAGACCTTCTCCATACCATCACTCCCTTTCTACTTCGATTACCAGGTCGGGGCACATAAGTGCACAAATCCCACACCCGGTACAACCATCAGTTTTTATCAATGCTACTGGATGGTAACCGAGAATGTTTATGGTATCCGTATCAAAAGCCAGTACATCCTTGGGACAAAACTCTATACAAAGCCCGCACGCCTTGCAGCGATCAATAAAAAAACTCACCCTGCCCTTGGCCATGAAGTATCCCCCCTTTTACAAAACCTTTAACCAACCAGGCCTCAAGTATAAATTAATCAGTTTAAGTTGATTTCCATATTGAAAAAGAAATTGTTCATAAAATTTTTCTTCTACCGTAAGGTACTTCACAGGAATACCCATGGCATCAGCATATTTCAAAACCCTGGTATGCCCTTCAAGAATTATCTGTGCATCTGTTTCTTCAACCAGGTTAGGATTGCTGATTATCCCAGTAATATGGGTTTTTGATGCTGCCTCAAGCATGTTTTTCAAATACACAACACTCTCTAAATCACAAGCAAAGGGCCGATAAGGGTTTATCACCATAAAAAAATCAAGCTGATTCCGTATTTTTATAAAACTACTGAGATAACCAAGAACTAGTGAGCCAACTTCGTCCCCGGCCAAATCAATAATCATGTCATTATCTTGTCCTATAATACCTATGATTTCTGGCGGTAACTGGGGGACATCACCAAAAGCAAGATCCGCCCTTGGTCCCAGCAGTCTGACTCCTTTATCTTCCAGTTGCTTTTTGGCTTCCCGGGAAGCAAAAAAAGGATTTACCAAATCCAGATCCGCTAGAATGACTTTGCTATGCTCAGTTTGCCTTTTTACTTTTTCCAATGCAAAATTTAGAGCAATTTCGCTCTTTCCGCTCCCAAAGCCACCTGCCAGTATAGTAATATTTGCCAATGCTTTTCCCCTTTATCGGTTATTACCGATTTACCTATTGCGTAATAATAATACAGGATTCACGTAAAATCAATCATAATTTACATAATGTGATAACTTCGATAACATTCCACACTAAAGTACTGCAAGGGTTAAATCCAAGCGATAGCTGTGCGCAAGAAAAAACGACCAAACGGTCGGTGCTAATAAGTGCTTATTAACTGATTTTAATTATCATAAAAGCTTTGCTGATCGGCAAAAACATCTGCCAATTCGGAAATTATCATTTCAATATCTGCTTCTTTAAACCCAAGCAAATTCAAAGCTTCTCCAGATACAGGATAAAGCATTCCATCTATGCCTATACCTATACCCATCATCACACAGACCGCATCCCCAAGATGAACAATAGCAGTAAGCCGTTTATTTATTTCTGCCTGTTCAGGATGGTGATGAAGAGCAATAGCTTCCACCAGTTCCGGGGGCAAATTCCACTTTTCAGCAACTCGAGCACCAACTACGGCATGATTGAATCCCAAAACTTCATTTTCAGTCTCAATAAAAGATTTGTTTTCTTCACCGACTTTTGCTACTACTTCATGATAAGCTTCTTTCATGTAACTGTTCAATATAACCTTGCCAATATCATGCAGCAAGGCTGCAGTATAGGCCAAATCAACAATGGCAAATTTAGCCTTCCTGGCAATAAGCCTTGCTGCCATGGCTGAACATTGCGAATGCCGCCATAATTCTCCCTGTTCTAATGCATAACCTTCAACTTCACGGCTTAAAATACCGCTGACCGATACAGCCATCACAATGCTGCGGATGGTTTTAAAGCCCAGGAAGACTATGGCATCGTTGATGGTGGAAATACGGCGGGGAAATCCATAAAAAGCTGAATTGGCGAGTCTCAAAACCCTGGCCGTCATAGCCTGATCCTGACTTAGAACATTGCTGATATCTTGAGCAGTAGAATCAGGATCTTCTGTGAGTTCCATAATTTTTACTACAATATGGGGTAATGAGGGTAAATCATTCACAGCTTCTACTATTGAATCCATGGATAATCTGGTCATATTTAAACCCCCTAAGTTATTTCCAATTATCGATCTTTTTCCCTAAATATTCGCGATATTCCATAAGCTCTTCATTAACTTTTAATGTTAATTTCTCAATCTCACTTTTGCTAAGAACAATTTCCTGCGGTTCCAATAATTCTATGGTTCGAAATTCTTCTTTCATAGTAAATTTGATTGCATCTTCCAGAGTCGATGCAGCAAAACATATGGTTACGGGTGCATAATAAATGCTTTTTCCCATTATATCATCATAAATTGAATAAACCTCCTGGCTCATATCCAGTTCTTCAATTTGAATGCCCTGTATTGGTACATTACGTATAAGCGAGGCTTTATGCTGTCTTAATTCCTCCGCAACCAGTTCCCCGCTTTTGCTGCCCCATAATTTGCTGGCTTTGGCCTTGCCAACATAATCAAAACGAACCCGCATCCTGACGCTCAAAATCCCTTTCCCCCCATCGAAATCAGCTTATGTTTCCCAGCAGCTAACCCCAAAATCTCATGCGAAGAAGCGCACGGTCATCTCAGCTAAAAACAGCCCTATTACTGCTGCCAATCCCTCTCCATAATTTAAATCCAAATCAAAGATAGCTTCCTGATGCAAGTTTTTCAGAACAACATTATGCCCTGGTTCATCTGACAAACTGGGGGTAATTAAGTAGGCAGGCACTTTAGTATTTATTCTGCTTGCTAACCATGAAGCTACCGCAGTGACATATCCATCCAACATTATTGCTTTATTATTTTCTGGAGCCCCGGAAATAAAGCCGGTTAAAGCTGCTATTTCCAAACCACCAAAACGGGCTAGAAGATCAACTACATTATTATTTTCCGGGCAG
>JAQUBU010000199.1 GCA_028686565.1 Syntrophomonadaceae bacterium | reverse complement strand
GCGGTAAAGCAGATTCATTGAATACCGGGATCAACATATCAAAAAAAGAATATTTCTGTGGAATCGATGCTGATTCACTCCTTGAAGATGAAGCACTTTTGAAGCTTGCATCTCTAACCCTGGATGAAGGCATAGAAACCCCTGCCCTGGGTGGTAACATATTTCCTATAAACGGCTGTACGATTGACCGAGGTCAGATAAAAAATATAAACATACCAAAGAATTCATTGGCCCGTTTTCAAACTATTGAGTATATCCGTGCTTTTATGGCCGGGAGATTAGGCTGGGCTTCCCTTAACAGTTTGCTCATAATATCCGGAGCTTTTGGCCTTTTCAGAAAAGAAAGAATAATTGGCATAGGCGGCTATCTAACCAGCAGCGGAAAATATGCCAGGGATACAGTTGGTGAGGATATGGAACTGGTTGTTCGCATCAGTCGTCTGATGCGCGAGCTGAAGCATAAATACTGCATTTGTTATGCATTTAATGCCAACTGCTGGACCGAAGTGCCGGAAGATTTACAAAGCCTGAAAAGACAGAGACATAGATGGCATAGAGGACTTATAGATATACTTTTGCTTCATAAGAAAATGATTTTTAATCCAAAGTATGGACGTACCGGAATTATAGCTATGCCATATTTTTTCATATTTGAAATGATAGGTCCGATGATAGAGATTCAGGGATATTTGATGGTAGTTTCAGCTTTTGCTCTGGGGTTGCTGAATGGGCAGATAGCTTTATTGTTATTTGTCTCGACTATTTTAATGGGAGTTCTGGTCTCGCTTTCAGCATTACTGATAGCTGAAAAAGACGTAAAATATTTCCGGTTGCGTGATATTATTGTTTTGATCCTTTATGCATTAATAGAAAATTTTGGTCCCCGCCAGCTCTTCAGTTTATGGCGGGTGGGGGGCTATATGAATATGCTGAAAGGTCATAGCGGGTGGGGCAAAATTGAAAGGAAAGGGTTTGCAGTTTCAGATACTGCTGGCAGGATGTAATTAATATGGCAAAAAGATTTATTATTTGGACATTCTACACTTTTATAATTGCCCTGACTGTCTCGTTACTGATAATAATCATCGGGCCGGTTATTTATTGGAACAAAATGCCCGAAAAACCTTTAAATATCTGGATTGTTGACAAGACGGTCCCTGTTCCTGATTACCGGGAACATAAAGGACTGATGTGGATACTTAATTACAATAAGATTATCTCTGCCGAGAGTAACGAAGATTTTCACTATGATCAAGATTATTTTGGCTTTTTCCCGCAAGCTGACGGTAAATATGATAACCGGGAACTAGCAAATGCTAAAGAAGAACCGGATCTGATTTATCTGGCTGATACCTATGGAGTTTATAACGGTGATTATATGTTTTCCAAGGTCAAGGATGGTAAAGATTTAATATATGGCGGTTTAAGTACTGACGAAATCAATTCAATTAAAGCTAATATTGGTAATGGAAACACTATTATTGGTGAATATAATATTGCCGCAGCACCTACCAATCTCGAAAACCGCAGAGAACTGGAAAAAATATTTGGACTCCGCTGGCTGGGATGGAAGGGATTGTATTATAAGGAGCTTAGCCGTGATCTGGAAATACCTGAACAGGTTGTTGAAAATTATGAAGAGCAGCAAAAGCAGCGCTGGTCATTTGCGGGGGAAGGATATGTGCTGATTTCGGACAATGATGAAGTTGTGGTATTGGAAAGCAAAAAACATTTCGGTAACAAAGGATTACAAATCATCTTCAATGAACCTTTCTCATCAGAATTTAATGTTAGCAAAACTGCAGGTTATTATAACTGGTTCGAGTTTGTAAAACCTCAACCGGGAGTCGAAACCATTGCCAATTATAAACTGGATTTGACTGACCAGGGCAAGAAACTATTTGCTGAATTAGGCTTGGCTGCACAGTTTGCAGCCATTGTTCGCAATGAGAACGTTCAATATAAATCCTACTATTTTGCCGGAGATTTTGCAGATATTCAGAACATTAGCAAGATAAAGAAATTCATTGGATTTGACAGGATAAAAAAAATAACGTCCTCAATAAACAAAAGAACTCAGGATTATTTTTTCTGGAATGCTTATGTTCCGATGATGAACAAAATTATCAGTAATGTTAATTACGTTGCAGAGAATAAACAATTACAACGACCTGGAACTAAAGATATTGCTATCAATGTAAAGGCTGAAAAGGATGGCTTTCAAATAATAGAAAACGGCAAATGGAAGAAATTATTTATCAAAGGCGTCAATATTGGTGCTGCACTGCCTGGCAAATGGTTTACCGAGTTTCCTGATGATGAAGAGATCTATTTGAACTGGTTTGAAAAAATCGGTCAGATGAACGCCAATACCATTCGTATCTATACCTTATTGCCGCCGGAATTTTATAATGCCCTGCAATTTTATAATAGTAAACACCCTGATGACAAACTGTGGCTGCTGCAAGAAATCTGGCCGGAAGAAAATCCGCTGGAGCATAATTATTTACGAACCGGCTATATTGAGGAATATTACCAGGAAATAGAATATGTATTAGATGCCATACATGGCAAAGCCAATATAGCAGCAAGAAAAGGCAGGGCTTACGGAATATATAATCGTGATGTTTCACAGTATGTTTTAGGGTACCTGGTAGGCAGAGAATTAGAACCGGACGAAGTTATAGCGACCAATCTGCTCAATAAAGGTTATTCTTTCAAAGGAAAATATTTGTCTTCAGCCAATAATGCCACCCCGACCGAGGGGTGGCTGGCCATGAACTGCGATTATGTAATGGAATATGAAGAAAATAATTATTTCAGCCAGCACCCGGTAGCCATTGTAAGCTGGCCGACCCTTGATGTTCAGGAACATGATTCCGAATGGAATTCTTCAGGTTTAAAATTACTGGAATTTAATGACAAGGTTTCAGTTGATATCAATAATATAAATACCGAAGCCAGGACAAAAGCCGGATTTTTTGGCGCATACCACATTTACCCCAATTATCCTGATTTCATGAATAATGAGGCCAAATATAACAACTATCAGGATGAACAGGGCCGTTTACGCTATGGCGGATATTTACAGGAATTCATCGTCGGGCACCAAAAGTATCCGGCACTGGTAGCTGAATTTGGTATGGCTACCGGGATGGGCAATGCTCACAGCAGCCCTGATGGACTAAATCATGGAGGGGTAACTGAAAAAGAACAGGGAAACGGTATTGTAAGAATGATGAAGTCAATTCAAAAAGAGGGTTATGCAGGAGCAATTATATTCGAGTGGCTGGATGAATGGGCTAAAAAAACATGGATAACTGAACCATTTATGATTCCTTATGATAGACATGTATTTTGGCATAATGCCGGAGATCCTGAACAAAACTATGGTTTGCTGGCGATGGAATCACAGTACATCAGGAATCAGGCAAACCTCACCAGCGGAAATGGTGCTATTAAGAGCATTTTATTAAATCATGATTCAACTTTTCTTTATATAGATATGGTTTTAAATAAAAAGCCTGATTTCAAGCAGGAAAAGCTATATATTGGTCTGGATACCTACTCACGCGATAAAGGGGAGTTGAAATTTGATCCTGCCATTAATATTCAGGCCCCCAGCGGGCTGGAATTCCTATTGCTTCTCAATGGCAATGATAATTCAAAAATTTTGGTACACCCTGGATATAATATTGCCAATAACCGTTTTTCATCATATTCCAGTTCAAATGGAATATTTGAGGAAATGAAGCCTCTTATCAACAAGGAGCGAATTACCAAAACCGGGCAGAGAATTGCTGCTGTTTACCAGGAAGGCAGCAAATTAAATTATGGCAAGCTAAGCTCCAATACATATAATCATTGGTATATGGAAGGCAATTTAATTCATATCCGAATCCCCTGGAATAAAATAAATATTACTGATCCATCCAGCTTAATGGTTCTCGAAGATAACAGCAATCCAGGGGAAATCAGCAGAGACACCCTTAAGACCGTAAAAACAGATGGGATTATCGTCTCTGCGCTCTGGTTTGATCTTAAAAATAAAGAAAAAATCGATACACTTAACAGTCAAAAGCCATATATATGGCAGGGATGGGATGTTCCGCTCTACAAAGAACGACTAAAAGAAAGCTATTCCATAATACAAGACTATTTTTCTAAAATATAATAGGCTAAGAGTTATGAATCATACTTTGCCATGTTATCTTGTTATCGACAAAAAATATGAATTATGCAGGAATTCAGTCCTGTTAATTGGCCAGAATTCCTGCACATTTTGCCTTCCTTGCCGTCATTTAGCTTTTAATGAGATGTTTTCTAGACATAACACGATAGTCCGCCATCAACCATAAAGATACTTCCGGTCAGCCACTTGGAATCATCTGAGGCGAAAAAGACTATACTGCCGACTATATCTTCGGGATATCCCACCCTCTTCATGGGAAACAGCTTGTTGAGCTTGTCCATTTTGCCTGCTGCCGTCAGGCGGTCCAATTCATCTTGCATCATAGGTGTTACTATATGGGAAGGGCAGAGACAGTTAACCCGGATTTGCGGACCCAGCCCGGCTGCCATAGCTCGTGTAAGATTTACCACTCCGCCTTTCATTGCGCAGTATGCAGATGCATTGGCATTACCCAAAACACCTAAAATGGAGGCAATATTAATAATGCTGCCCCCTTCACCTAGTTTCAATAGGGGAACCATAATCTGAGAAACCGCAAAAACGCTTCGCAAATCGATGCGATATATTTGATCGAATTCTTCCAAAGTAGTCTCCATAAATGGTTTGAATAGTGCCGAAC
>JAQUBU010000198.1 GCA_028686565.1 Syntrophomonadaceae bacterium | reverse complement strand
TTTTGATTCCGGACTATATTCGATTAAGTCCATAGCCAGCAAACCCGAATCTGCAACAAGATATGCAATTACTGCAGAATAGGCCTTGCCTTCTTCCGAATATAAACCCCGCAAACCAGCTGCTCCCGATGTACCTGGATTAATAAATACCGAACTGCCTTCCTGCTCTATTTGCAGACGATGATCATGCCCGGCGACAGTGAGCTCAGATAGATGCATTAGTTTTTTACCCAAGGTGGAATTATGCACGGCTAAAATGTCTGGACGTCCCTGACTTTTGATTTCTGCTGCTATACGGACTGCTTCAGCGGCCATTATCTGATTGCCTTCTTCATAACTTTCGTATTTTACAGCCGCAACACCAGCCAATGGGTCAGAAAAACCAAGCACCTTGATACCTGAGATTGACAGGACCTGCCCGTTCAGAATCCGGCAGTTATCAAATCCGGCTATAATATCCATAATTTCCGGGCTGTCATGGTTGCCTCCTACGAACAGCTGGGGAATTTTGATGTTTTGAAGCTCATTAAGGGTACTGGCCTCAGCGGCAGTGCCAAAATCAGTCAAATCGCCAACATTTATCAAAAAGTCAATCTTGAAATTATCCGCCATGCTTTTGATGAACTCGCTTCCTAAAGGATTCGAGTGCAGATCGCTGACAAGCAGAACTTTTACCACTTTATTCTGCTCCTCAGGATTAGCCATAACCATCAGACTATCAGCACTTATAAAAATTTTACTCAAATTGCTCACAATTTTATCAGTATTTTCCTTTACTGACTTTAAGTCGGTTAATGAATTGCTGGCAAATTCCATTAATGAAGGAGCCATGCTGATTACACCCTTATACTCAGGTTCAGTGAAGGCCTGAGGATCGTAGGAATTAACGGAATAAAGAACGGGTATAGCGAGTACCGTAATACTCAATAATGCATGCAGCAGCGCTTTGGCGAAGGTGGTACGCCAAACCAGTATTATTATCAACAAAGCCAGGGTAAAGGCAATAATTATTTGACGCAGCGCAAAAACCAGTACCGAGTCTTCTGCGCCATCGCGAATGCGCTTTATTAGTTCTTTGCTGTCGGGAGGATTGTTTATGTGGTTTTTCAGGCTGTCACTTTGTATTTGCTCTAATGTTAAGCTCAATTTTACTGGACCCTGGTGGGTTTTAGCCTCAATGACTCCGAAGGGAGGTAAGTGCACTTCGGTTATACCGGTGCGTGCAGGAGCAATAGCCGCTTTAATCGTAATTCCTTCGATATTGATATAAGTGGCTCCAAAAAGCCATACAGCCAGCAGTGCTGCTGTCAGACATGTCAAAAATATGCATATTATTTTTATCCATTTTTGGGTTCTTGCATAAAATAGGATTTTATTGAAAAAAGCCAATGATAATACCCCCAATGTTTACATCTGGCTACGAAACAAGTATAGCATATGCTAACACAAGATCTATTTGGAATAGATATCCGGATTGCAAAGAATGCTTGTATTTAGGGAAATATAAACATGTGAGAATCTGAAGTAAAGTGATTTAAGGAGGCAGCATCCCCGCCTCGCTGCAGTGTTGCAGAACAAACTGCTCCGCAGTCATACTGTTGCATAATTGCGGCTATTGTGCCGTATCATTCGCAACCAAGGTGGGTTAAAGCCTCATATCACAGAATCCCATGATTTTTTAAGTGTAATCCAAATGCGTTAGTGTTGAGGAAAAGGTATGATATAATTCATATAATGAGGCGAAAAGACCCCCCCGCTTCTTTAAGTGGGGGGGTCCTGTTAAGAAAACATGCGGAGGGTTATAACGAGGCGCTGCCTCGATGCAGCAGTATGTTAAAACTACTGCGCAGATTCTTGCGCTGCTTAAAATTATACAGGGGAGTATTATTTAGTGGATATTATAACTTCGCATAATTCTCTGGACTTTGACGGGCTGGCATCTATGGTAGCTGCCAATAAGATATATCCTGGAGCAGTCAAAGTATTTTCCGGTACATTGTCCAAAAATGTAAAACAGTTTATGGCTCTTTACAAGGACCTGCTGTTAATCAAGCAAGCAAAGGAAATAGATCTGAAATCCATAAAGCGGATGATAGTTGTTGACACTGCAAATGCCAATCGCCTGGGATATCTTAAAGAAATCGTCTTGCAGCCTGGTATTGATTTTCATATTTATGATCATCATCCATCTGCTTCTGATGATTTACAGGGCAGTATCAGTGAAATACACAAACTGGGTGCCGCAACCACCATATTGATTGAAGAAATAATGAAAAAGGGAGTTAGTATCAGCCCTTTTGATGCCACTATACTGGCTTTGGGAATTTATGAAGACACGGGCAACTTGCTTTTTGCCTCCACCACATCCCGCGATGTTATGGCTGTTTCATATCTATTGGAGCGGGGAGCCAATTTGTCAGTAGTTGCCAACTTTATGGAACAGCCATTTTCGAGTGAGCAGCGCTGGCTTTTACAGAGCCTGTTGAATAATGCACATCACTACCGCATAAAAAATGTTGATATTGTGCTGGCCCAGTCGCAGAATGAAGATTTTGTTCCTGGATTGGATTCAGTAAGTTTCAGATTATTGGAGGTCGAGAATGCCGATGCGGTATTTGTAATTGCTAAAATGCAGGGAAAATTGAACATAGTTGGCCGAAGCCGCTGTAATAATGTGAAGATTAATGAAATATTAAAAACATTAGGAGGCCGTGGTCATGAGAGGGCAGCCTCGGCTATAGTTAAGAAAGGTAACAGCGAGGATGTAGCAAAGATTATTCTTGAAGGGCTGGGAGAACAGGTTCAGCCTGGTTTGCTGGCTAAAGATATAATGTCATCACCCGTAAAAAGTATTCCGATGGATAGGAGTATGGAAGAAGCGGGGCGGATCATGTTGCGTTATGGGCATACTGGAATGCCGGTAGTCGAGGGTGATGTGATGGTAGGAATGATATCAAGGCGTGATGTAGGCAAAGCCAGAACACATGATTTAGGGCATGCCCCGGTTAAGGGTTTTATGACTGCAGGAGTGCTTGCGGTTACAGCAGATACCCCGGTAGGTGAAATTCAGCGGATGATGGTTGAATATGACATCGGCAGACTGCCGGTTACTGATCATGACCGATTGGTAGGGATAGTATCGAGAACCGATATTTTAAGAACTTTGCATGGTGAAGATTATCCCGAAGATCACGAATTGTTATTTACGTCCGATGGTGACAAAAAAGAAAACTGCCTGGCCATGATGCAGGAAAGAATGCCTTCCAAAATTTTATCAATACTCACCCTTGTTGGTGAACTGGCTGAGTCAATGGGTATTACGGTATATTGTGTGGGCGGTTTCGTAAGAGACTTCTTCTTAAGGGTACCAAATTACGATCTGGATATGGTTGTCGAAGGTGATGGGGAAGGGCTGGCCCGCAAGGTTGCTGAAACAATGGGGGGAAAAGAAAGGATTCACCAGCGTTTCGGTACTGCCATGGTGGCACTTCCGGATGGAACCAAGCTGGATATTGCTACGGCTCGTACTGAATACTACGAGTTTCCTGCTGCTCTGCCCCGTGTGGAAAAATCATCTATTAGGGAAGATATGTATCGCCGCGATTTTACTATCAACACCCTGGCATTATGTTTAAACCCGGGAAGATTTGGAGATTTAATTGACTATTTTGGCGGCCGTAAAGATATCGAGAATGGTTATATTCGGATTCTTTATAACTTGAGTTTTATCGAAGACCCTACCCGAATTCTTCGTGCCATAAGATTCGAACAGCGCTATCAGTTTACTATGGAGCCTGATACCCTGCGTTTTGCCCGGGATGCAATAGAGCGTCGCTTGTTGGGTAAACTTTCGTATAAACGTATCCTGCAGGAATTACTGCTGCTCTTAAGTGAAAAAGATCCCCTCCCGGCTTTGAACCGGATATTTGAAATCGGGGTATGGGAATATATTCTTCCTGAAGTTGATTTGACGTTAATCAGCCGGACTACGTTGAAGCGGGTACCCATACTTGTCGGATGGTGGGAGGAAAGATTTTACGGCCAAAAGATTAAATCCTGGCTGGTGTATATTATAGTAATCCTCTCGGCTCTCAATGAGCAGGAAAGAGAGCAAGTTATAGAACGTTATCACTTGGACAACTATTCCCGGAAATCCATTCAAGAATCCCTGGCGGTTGCACGGCTGACACAAGATTTGTATATCAACCGGCAGCTTCAAAATTCTGATATTGATAGCAGAATCAGCAACTGGAATTCGGAAAGTATAATATACTTGCTGTTAGCAATAAAGGATGAACGGGTATGGGAGAAGATAGTTAAATATTTGGATATGAAGGATACTATGAAGATAGATATTAATGGTCATGAATTGAAGAAATTAGGCTTAAAGCAAGGCCCGATCTATCGTTTGATTTTGGAGGAGTTATACAGGTTGAAATTGAACCAGGTAATAGTGAATCGTGAAGACGAGCTCAGTACAGTGAAAAAATGGGTTGAGGAGGGAAAATTTAGCGATGCTGCAATCAATAACTGAGATGCTGGTTGCCTTGCCGGCCATTGTGATAGCCCTGACTTTTCATGAATATGCCCATGGCAAGGTTGCTGATATGCTGGGGGATACTACTCCATACTACCAGGGCAGGTTAACCCTGAATCCCTTGCCTCACATCGATTGGTTAGGTTTTATAATGCTTTTCATTTTTCACTTTGGATGGGCAAAACCAGTACAGGTTAATCCTTATAATTTTAAGAATATAAGCATAAAAAAGGGAATGATGCTGGTTTCCCTGGCGGGACCGGGAATGAATATTTT